>JALSSQ010000108.1 GCA_026984165.1 Sulfurovum sp. | reverse complement strand
TGGACTTGTAAGTATTGAAAAAGAATTTTACAACCCAAGTAAAAAAAATAGAGAATTGGTATTAAAAAAGAGACTTAAAGAGGTGTCGAAAAAATTTGATTTTATTATTATTGATTCACCTCCTGCGCTAGGTCCCATAACGATTAATGCATTGAGTGCTTCTGATTCTGTGATTATTCCTATTCAGTGTGAATTTTTTGCTTTAGAAGGGTTGGCGCAGTTGCTCAATACGGTCTCGTTACTTAAGAAGACTATCAATCCCAAGCTTAAAATAAAAGGTTTCCTTCCTACGATGTATTCTGGTCAGAACAACCTTTCCAAGCAGGTGTTGGCAGATTTGTCTCACCACTTTAAAGATAAGCTTTTTCACATGAAAAAGAATTCAAAAGAGTGTATTGTTGTGCCACGCAATGTAAAGATTGCAGAAAGTCCAAGTTTTGGTAAACCTGTAACGACCTATGCATCAAGTTCTAAAGGTTCTGTAGCATACAGGGACTTAGCTACTGTTATAGCAAGAGGTTAATGGTATGGCATTAGGTAGAGGACTGGGAGCGATACTCTCAGAAGTAGAAGAAGCGTATGAAAAAGATCTCTCAGAATTAGATAGTTTTGAGCTCGAGGCCCAAGGTGCGAGAGTAGAAGAGATTGATGTAAAACGTATTAGCCCTAATCCATTTCAGCCACGTAAACATTTTGATGAGCAGGCACTCACAGAACTCAGTGAATCTATAGCAGAGCATGGCTTGCTTCAACCCATAGTGGTTATAGAAAAAGAAGAGGGGTATCTGCTCATTGCAGGTGAGCGCCGTCTTCGTGCACACAAGCTTGCCAAGATAGACACCATAAAAGCCATTATCGCTGATGCAGATATGGATGATATAAAGCTTCGTGAGTTAGCACTTTTAGAAAATATACAAAGAGAAAACCTGAATGCAATAGAGTTGGCAAACTCTTATGCAGAACTTATTGATGTCCATAAAATTACACATGATGAACTCTCTTTGATTGTCCATAAAAGCAGGTCACAAATTACCAATACAATGCGACTGCTCTCTTTAAGTTCCTATGCACAAGAACAGCTTATTGAAAATAAAATTTCACAAGGGCATGCAAAAGTTTTAGTGGGACTTGATGCACCCAAACAGAAGATAGTGATTGACACGATTATAGGGCAGAAACTTTCTGTACGTGATACAGAAAATATGGTAAAAAAATACAGAGAAAACCCAAGTAGAAATGTACTACCTAAACGTACAGAAAACTTTACAAAAAAGCATGCTGAAAATCTAAAAGAGTTACTTCCCTTTACACATAAACTTAAAGCAAAAAGTATTGAAATTTCTTTTACAAATGAAGCTGAATTTAAAAACTTTTTGACATTCCTGAATAAACATTAATTTTTAACCGACCTTTCATCTCTAAAATGCTAAAATAGCGCGAAATTACATGAGGAGTATGAATGCTTGACATACATTTACCATTGATGTTGTTCGTTCTTGCGTTGTTTCTAACCCTACTTGTTCTTTTAAATAACATGCTATTTCAGCCATTGGTAAAATTTATGGATGACAGAGATGCCTCTATAGCAAAAGATTTGGAAGCAGCAAAAGGACTTAGTGGCAACACTGATGAACTCAATGCAAAGGCAGATGAAATTATTAGCAATGCTAAAAATGAAGCTGCGTCTATTAGACAGAAAGCAATTGATGATGAAAAGACATTGGCTGCGAGTAAAGTTGATACTAAACAAAATGAACTAGATGCTGAGTATAAAAAGTTTGTAGAAAAGCTTAACTCTGATAAAGAGAATTTGAAAAATGCACTTCTCTCACAGATGCCTCTTTTTAAAGAGAGCCTCAAAGCCAAGTTTAGTAAACTATAAGGAGGGATGTCAATATGAAAAAAATGATACTATTGTCTTTACTTATAGTTCCAGCTATTCTTTTGGCAAATGGACATGCAGAAGGAGAGACAAGTCGTTATTTTATGCAAACAGGTAGAGAGAGTGATTTCTTCCCAAGAGTATTGAACTTTACTATTTTTGTTGCATTACTATACTATTTAATAGCAAATCCTATAAAAGATTTCTTTAAAGGAAGATCTGCAAATATTGCTGCACAGCTGAATGAAATAGAAGAAAAACTTCAGGCGGCTAAAAACGAAAAGAAAGAAGCGCAAGCGCGTTTAAAAGCAAGTGAGAAAAAAGCTGAAGAAATTCTTGCAGATGCGAAAGCTGAAGCAGTTATTTTGGCTGAAAAAATTGCTTTAGCCAACCAAAATGAATTAGCTCTTTTGGAAAAACAGCTTGAAGAGAAAATGAATTTTGAAGAACGTAAATCAGCAAGAGAAGCCATCGATGAAGTATTGAGTGAAAATATCACGACAGATGATATTAATCTTGATGAAAGTAAAGTTGTTGAGATTATTTCAAAGAAGGTGGCATAATATGGAAGAATTAATTGCTAAAAGATATGCACAAGCACTCTCTTCTGTGAGCAAAGATTTACCTGCTGTTTTAGAGGTTTTAAATCTAGTCTCAGAAGTGACAGCTACAGACGAAGTGAAATCAGCATTAACATCTCCTATCGTTTCAAGTGAGAAGAAAACCGAAATGATTCTTGCAGCACTTGGCAAAGATGCAGATGGTGCACTTGTGAATTTTGTAAAGATTTTAGGTGAGAATAACAGATTGGATTTACTTCCAGCGATTACAAAAGTATTGAATTCTGATCAGCAGCGTATTTCAAATAACTATGAAGGTGTAGTAAAAAGTGCTTCTACGCTCGATGCCAAAGCATTAGCGGATCTTGAAAAGACACTTAAAAAATATACAGGTTCAACGATTAAATTAACACAGGAAAAGACGGATCTTGAAGGGTTGCGTGTATCTGTGGATGATTTGGGGATAGAGGTAAACTTCTCTAAACAGAGAGTTAAAGAACAATTAATTGATTTCATTAAGAAATCACTATAGTTATCTAAAGTAAAGGAGTAGTAGTGGCAAACAAATTGCAAGCAGATGAAATCTCTTCGATTATCAAAGAAAGAATTGAAAACTTTGAGATTGATGTTGATATCAATGAAGTAGGAAAAGTAGTAGGTATCGCGGATGGTATTACAACAGTATATGGTCTTAACAATGTTATGGCTGGTGAAGTTGTAGAGTTCGATAATGGTGCAAAAGGTCTTGTATTGAACCTTGAAGAAGCAAACGTCGGTGTTGTTGTACTTGGAGCGAGTACAGGTATAAAAGAGGGGATGAGTGTCAAAAGAGCTGGTGAACTTCTTAAAACACCAGTAGGTGATGGACTCATGGGAAGAGTAGTCAATTCACTTGGTGAACCAGTGGATGGCAAAGGTGCTATTGAAGCAGCAGAGCAAAGATTTATTGAAGAAAAAGCACCTGGTATCATGGCCAGAAAATCAGTACATGAACCACTTCAAACAGGTATAAAAGCTATCGATGCACTTGTACCTGTGGGACGCGGACAAAGAGAACTTATCATTGGTGATAGACAAACAGGTAAAACAACACTTGCTATCGATACAATCATCAACCAAAAAGGTCAAGATGTTGTCTGTATCTATGTAGCGATTGGTCAAAAAGCATCTACAGTGGCAGCAACTGTCAAAAAGCTTGAAGAACATGGGGCGATGGATTATACTATCGTTGTTACTGCCGGTGCAGCAGAATCTTCAGCATTGCAGTTCCTTGCTCCTTATGCTGGTGTAACAATGGCAGAATACTTTAGAGATAATGGCAGACATGCAGTGATCTTCTATGATGACCTTTCTAAGCATGCAGTTGCATACAGAGAGATGTCTCTTATCTTGAGACGTCCTCCAGGTCGTGAAGCCTACCCGGGGGATGTGTTCTACCTACACTCAAGACTGCTTGAAAGAGCTGCAAAACTCTCTGATGATTTAGGTGCTGGTTCTATTACTGCATTCCCAATCATTGAGACACAAGCGGGTGATGTTGCAGCATATATTCCAACAAACGTTATTTCTATTACCGATGGTCAAATCTTCTTGGAGACTGACTTGTTTAACTCAGGTATCAGACCAGCGATAAATGTGGGACTTTCTGTGTCTCGTGTTGGTGGTGCTGCACAAATCAAAGCAACCAAACAGGTATCTGGTACACTAAGACTTGATTTGGCATCATTTAGAGAGCTTCAGGCATTTGCACAGTTTGCATCTGATCTTGATGAACATACAAGAGGTCAACTAGAGCGTGGACAAAGAATGGTTGAAGTACTCAAACAAGGGCCTTACGCTCCTGTGGCTATTGAAAAGCAAGTGGTTATCATTTTTGCTGGTGCAAATGGATACCTTGATGATATTCCTGCATCTTCTGTCACAAAATTTGAAGCTGAACTTATGCCATTTATGGAAGCAAAATATGCAAATATTTTAGATGCTATTAGAAATGAGAAAAAAATATCTGATGACACAGAGGCAGAATTACGTAAAGCTATCGAAGACTTTAAAGCTTCATTTGCAGCGTAAGAAAGGCTAAACATGGCTAATTTAAAAGAGATAAAGCGTAAGATTGGTTCTGTAAAGAATACACAGAAAACCACTAACGCTATGAAGCTTGTATCTTCTGCTAAACTGAAAAGAACAGAAGAACTTGCTAAAAAATCGAGAGTCTATGCAGAAAAATTGACCGAACTTTTAAACGAGATCGCTCAAAAAATGCAAAATGCTAATGCAGATGGTATCGATAATGTTTATTTTAAGGATGCAGAAAATCCTAAAAAAGTAGATATTGTATTTATCACTGCAGATAAAGGGCTATGTGGTGGATTTAACTCTCAAACAATTAAGAGGGTCAATGCACTGCTTGCTGAATATCAAGCAAAAGATGTAAAAGTAAGACTTAGAGCTGTAGGTAGAAAAGGCATTGATTTCTTCAAATTCAACAATGTTGAGTTAAGTGACGAGATTGTAGGGCTTTCTGCGGCACCTGATTTTAAGTCAGCTGCAGAGTTTATCTCTGGAGTGGCAGAGTCATACGTTAATGGTGATACAGATAAGATAATCTTAGTACACAATGGCTATGTAAATATGATCACTCAAGAGTTAAGAGAAGATCAGGTTTTGCCTGTTGACAGTTCTCGCTTAGAACTGAATGCAGTATCGACTTCAGAGCTTGAAGTTGAGCCAGACGATGATGACACACTTTTAGATGCTTTGGTGAAGCGTTATATAGAATATACGATGTATTATTCACTTATCGACTCACTTGCAGCTGAACATTCAGCGCGTATGCAGGCAATGGATGCAGCAACCAAAAATGCCAAAGAGATGGTCAAAGAGTTAAACGTTAAGTATAACAAAGCTAGACAAGAAGCGATTACTACTGAACTCATAGAGATAATCAGTGGTATGGAATCAATGAAATAAGAGATAGGAGCAAATAATAATGACAGGTAAAATAGTACAAGTCTTAGGTCCCGTAATTGATGTGGATTTTACAGACTATCTACCAGAAATAAACGAAGCATTAGAGACGATTAATGTTGTGGATGGTAAAGAACAGAGATTGGTTTTAGAAGTAGCAGCACAGCTTGGTGATAACAGAGTAAGAACCATTGCTATGGATATGAGTGAAGGTTTAGTACGTGGACAAGAAGTAAAAGCAACAGGTGATTCTATTAAGGTACCTGTTGGTGAAGAAGTTCTCGGACGTATCTTTAATGTCGTTGGTGAAGCCATAGACGATGCCGGAGCAGTAGAAGCAAAAGAGCATTGGTCAATCCATAGAGATCCTCCATCTTTTGAAGATCAAAGTACTAAAACTGAAGTGTTTGAAACAGGTATTAAGGTTGTTGACCTTCTTGCACCTTATAACAAAGGTGGAAAAGTGGGACTCTTCGGTGGTGCTGGTGTTGGTAAGACAGTCATCATTATGGAACTTATCAACAACGTTGCGATGAAACACTCTGGATACTCAGTATTTGCTGGTGTTGGTGAAAGAACACGTGAAGGTAATGACCTTTACTACGAGATGAAAGAGTCAAACGTATTGGATAAAGTTGCACTCTGTTATGGTCAAATGTCAGAGCCTCCAGGAGCACGTAACCGTATCGCACTTACTGGTCTTACAATGGCTGAGTACTTTAGAGATGAGATGGGACTGGATGTTCTTATGTTTATCGATAACATCTTCCGTTTTGCACAATCAGGTTCAGAGATGTCTGCGCTTCTTGGGCGTATCCCTTCAGCTGTTGGTTACCAACCGACACTAGCAAGAGAGATGGGTGCACTTCAAGAGCGTATTACATCTACAACAAAAGGTTCTATCACATCTGTACAAGCAGTATATGTTCCTGCGGATGACTTAACCGATCCTGCCCCAGCTTCTGTATTTGCTCACTTAGATGCAACAACAGTACTTAACAGATCGATTGCTGAAAAAGGTATCTACCCTGCGGTTGATCCACTTGACTCAACATCAAGAATGCTTGATCCACAAATCGTTGGTGAAGAGCATTATGCTGTTGCAACAGGTGTACAGCAAATTCTTCAAAAATATAAAGACCTTCAAGATATTATTGCTATTCTTGGTATGGACGAACTTTCTGAAGATGACAAACTTGTGGTTGAAAGAGCAAGAAAGATTGAAAAATACCTTTCTCAGCCATTCCACGTTGCAGAAGTCTTTACTGGTTCTCCAGGTGTGTATGTGACTCTTGAGGATACAATCGAAGGATTTAAGGGGCTTCTTGAAGGTAAGTATGACCATATGAATGAAGCAGCATTCTACATGGTTGGAAATATGGATGAGGCAATTGCGAAAAACGATAAGATTAACGCAAAATAATCTTAGTTCTCATCTTAAAGGATATTTATGGAACTCATGAAACTAGAAATAGTCACACCAAATGGTGTGATATTTGATGGTGAAGTAAAACAAGTAACACTTCCAGGGGCTGAAGGTGAGTTTGGTGTATTAGCCAACCATGCAACTTTGGTATCATTACTTGATACAGGTGTTATCGTGATCGACAAAGCTGACGGAAGTGAAGTAGCAGTAGCTGTAAACTCTGGATATGTCAAAGTCGAAGAAGAAAAGACAACGTGTATCGTAGATGGTGCTGTTGCGCTTTCTGGAGAAGATAGTGATTTGGCACGTGCACTTGACGCAGCAAAAGAACTTTTAAAAAGTGCAGAATCATCTAACACCGCTATTGCTTCAGCAGTAGCTAAAGTTGAACAAATTGGAAAGTCTTTCTAAATTGGATACACTTCTTAACTATTTCGTTCATAGTAGTGCAATAACACTTATTGTACTCTTTGGATTGTCTATTTATTTTATTGCAACATTTTGGATATTTTTAGATAGATATTATGTGATTACTTCACGCATAAAGTCTGAATCAAAATCACTTAAGGCACTTTACACAAATCAGTCAAAAACAGTGGCAAGCAATTCATTGATTTTTACTTATTTGTCTCGTGTAAACACACCTAGCAAATCCATACTAGAAGCCGCATCATCAGATGCAATTAGAGCCTCAACAAAAGGACTTACCTGGCTTTCTATTATTGCTTCAACCTCTCCTTTTATCGGTTTATTTGGTACAGTTATAGGGATATTGGAAACATTTTCTAAGCTTGGTTCCCAATCAAACGCATCACTTTCAGTCGTGGCGCCCGCAATTTCTGAAGCTCTTATAGCTACTGCAGCAGGGATAGCAGTAGCTATTTTTGCTTACACATTTCATCTTGTTTTAAAGCGAAAAGCTTATGAACTTTCTTCACTCCTTGCTTCACAATCTGAAGTGATACTTTCACAGGTAGATGAGGATTGACTATGTTTAGTTGGGATGATAGTCCAGACTTAAACATTACCCCTTTAGTTGACGTGATGCTTGTGCTTATGGCTATTTTGATGGTTACTGCCCCTACAATTACTTTTCAAGAACAGATCGAACTTCCACAAGGCTCTAAAACGGTTAAAGTCACAAAACCTAAAACACTTACAATACGTATGGATAAACATAAAAAAATTTATTTAAATAATGATACCTATGGATTAGATACATTTGCTGATGATTTCCTTAATCAGTCTGTTAAATATGATAAGAGTAGTGAAGTTTACATACGTGCAGATAAAGGACTTGTCTATGATAATGTTGTTTATCTTCTTAAAAGTGTAAAAGCAGCGGGATTTGAAAAAGTATCGCTGATTACTGAATAAGATGAAAATATGATAGAAAAATCTCCTAAGCTATTATGGGGTGTCATTTCTTTTGCTATTTATTTTATGATAGTTGGATTGCTTATTTATTATTTTAATATGCGTAATGTTGATAAGTCTAAGCATTATGTTAAAAAGGATGAACATCGCATTCAAGTAGCTATTTCGCCTCCCAAAAAAGTAAAGCCTTCTAAACAGAAAACTAAGACAAAAATAAAGCCTAGAATGAAAAAGAACATTACTCCTCATCCTATAAAAAAACAAAAAATAAAAGAAACAAAGAAAAAAGTGATAAAAGAAAAAATTATAAAAAAACGTAGAGCAAAGAAAGATGAAAACCTAACAAAACTTAAAAAACCTAAAATACAAAAAATAAATGAGAAAAAAGAGAAAATAAAAAAGCATAAAGCTAAAAAAACGATAGATCTTTTTTCAAATATAAAAGCAAAAAAAAAGAAAATAGATATCAAAACGACTGATGCCTCGGTTATGAAAAAAGCACAAAAGAATCTTATAAAAATTACAGATACTGCACCAAGTGCATTGCAGCGTGTCAATGATGCTTTAAAAAATAAAAAACACAAAGATGATGGTGAAGAGAATGTTTATTTTGCACATGTACAAGAAATGCTGGAAAGTTGGCCAGCACAAAGTGATTTTTTAGGTGAAAAAGCGACAGTAACACTGTTTATTAAGCCATCAGGGATGTTTGAATTTCAAGTGACATCAGGTAGTAACAATGAAGCATTTAGCCGTTCTATAATAGATTTTTTGACCCAGTTGCAAAGTATAGGTTTCGGAAGGCATAATGCAGGACGGAATTATGAGTTTGAAGTTGAATTTAGTACAAAAGAATAGTATTATTTTGTCAGAAGAAGAGGTGTTATAGATACAATTTTGTTATTAGACGACTAATGTATATTTTTGCTTCTTAATATTTATGTTTAGATAAAGTTTAATAAAGAGACGTTACATGCTTGATATTAATTAATGAAGATTTAACACTGCCTTGATATAATGCTTAGTAAAGAACAGTTCAAGGAAGTATTTTGAGAATTTTGTTATGTATATTTATAGCACTAAATCTTTATGCAGCAGATGCAACACTTAAGATTCAAAAGGATGTAGAACAACGTACTCGTATCGCCTTGGTTGATGCTTCTGCTATTGTGAATAATACATTTTTTAAGATTTTATTGTCTGATTTTAAGATATCAGGACATTTTTTAGCAGATACAACACATCATATTGGTGATGTAAATTCTGATTATCTGTTGCCTGTGCTTAAAAGTAAAGAGTATGTTCTTAAGTTTGCATTGTCACAACAAAATGGTACAAAGCTAATCATACGTTTATTAAGGGTAGCAGATAACAGTGAAGTTCTTAAAAAACGTTATGCTATTCCTACAAAAGACAAAATGCCATTTTTGGCACATAAAGCAGTTAGCGATATTAATAATGCACTGAATTATTCAGATATATCATGGATTAATCGTTATGTGTTGTATTCACGATATACTAAAGCAAGACATAGTGAGATACTTTTAGCTGATTATACATTTCATTATAAAAAAGTTATTATTAAAGGTGGGTTGAATCTTTTCCCTAAATGGGCAGATAAAGAACAAAAAAGTTTTTATTATAGTGCATATTCAGGATTGATGCCTGTATTATATAAAATTAATATCTATACTGGTGCTAAGCAAAAAATAGCTACTTCTGAGGGCATGCTTGTTTGTTCAGATGTAAGTGATGATGGTTCAAAACTTTTATTGACGATGGCACCACAGGGACAAGCTGATATTTATCAGATGGATGTAGCTACAGGAAGTAAAACAAGAATTACAACTTTTAATGGTATTGATGTTAGTGGTAAATATGTTGATGATGAAAGTAGTATAGTTTTTGTTTCTAACAGACTTGGATATGCCAATATTTTTAAAAAGTCTATCTATTCAGATGCAGTTTCACAAGTTGTTTATCATGGACGTAATAATAATGCAGTAGATACCTATAAAGATAAAATAGTATATGCAAGCAGAGAGAGTAAAAATAGTTTTGGTGTCAATAGATTTAATCTGTATCTTACTTCCTCTACCAATACAGATACACGCCCATTGACAACAACGGGTACAAATCAATTTCCACGATTTTCTATCGATGGTTCGGTTATACAGTTTATTAAACACAGAGGAAGAGGGTCATCTGTAGGGTATATAAACTTACAAAGTCATCAAAGTTTGCTTTTTCCACTTTCTGGAAGAAAAATTCAGTCGATTGATTGGTAATCTATAAAAAAGGAGAAACAATGATAGCAAAATCACTACTTATTGTAAGTGTACTATTGGTTTTAAACGGTTGTAGTCAAAAAGCACCTGAACTTAATAGTGCAAAAACAGGTAAAAATAATGTTTTAGATGCTACAGAAATAGCTGGTAAAACTGTTTCAATTGATGAAAATACATATGGTCATGAAAATAGTCATAGTGGGCAAGAGGGTCTGAATGAAAGTAAATATAATAGTAGTGCCAATGGTTTTCAAAGTATCTATTTTGGATTTGGTGATTATAGTATTTCTCCTTCTATGGAAAAATATATGACCAATAATGCCAATATACTAGGCAATGTTAATGGAAAAGTGAAAATAGAAGGTAACTGTGATGAGTTTGGTACAGATGAATACAATTATGCTTTGGGACTCAAACGTGCACAAGCAGTGAAAGAGAGCCTTGTCTCCCAAGGAGTACCTGCAGGGAAAATGGTAATTATCTCATACGGTGAGAGTAATCCTGTTTGTTCCAGTCCTACAGATGGATGTTATGCACAAAATAGACGTGTAGATCTTCGTGTAGCTAAGTGAGAATACCTATGCAGTATTTGAGAAAGATTATTTTATTTTTTATTATGGGAACAGTTTTTCTTTTTGCAGAACCTTCTGTTTATGGAAATGGTGTTAGAGGTTATTCTGATCCTGAAAAAATAATACAAAAAAATAAAAAAAAAATTATTTCTTTGCAAAGAAAAATTAGACAACTAAATGAGAAGATAGATGGACTTAGAAGTATTGTTGAAGGCTTAAATACAACGGTACATGACTTACAAGAAAAGAGACAAGTTTCACAACAAGGTGGTGATAATGCGACCCTGCTCAAAGAACTTGGTACTATGATTGATAAAATAAATAGTGAGTATGTGAGTAAAACAGAACTTCAAAAAATACTTCATTTAAAAGGAACAAATGCATCTTCTGTAATTCAAACAACTAAAAAGAAACAACCTTTAGATTCTTTAGAAGAAAAAAGTGTTAAGAAACTTTATAGTGAAGGGGTGAGACTTTTTGTTAAAAAGCGTTACGACGAAGCGAAAAAAAGGTTTGTAAAAACTGATATAAAAGGCTATAAACCCGCAGCCTCTAATTACTATTTAGGTGAAATAGCGTATTATACAAAACAATATGAAGATGCTATCTTTTATTTTAAAAAGAGTGCAGGACTTTATGATAAAGCTTCTTATATCGATACGTTGCTATTGCATACGGCAGTTTCTTTAGAAAAAAATGGACAAAAGGCACAGGCAAAGGTTTTTTATGAAAACATTATAGCCAATTATGAAGGGCATAAATCTGCAAAAATAGCGAAACAAAAATTAAAGAAATTATAGATGTTTTTATGTAGATATATTGTTTTTATTTGTTGTTTTTTGTTTCATTCAGTCTTTGCAGAAAGCCTTTTGTATGATGAAGAAGAAACTAAATTGCCTGTGGTAAAAGAGCTAAAACATGAACTTGTGCCTCTTTCTAAAACGGTTTTTAAAGTAATTACGTTTGAAACAGGTGAAGAAAAAATTATAGATCTAACCGGTAAAGATTTTGTACTTGTCTCTGTACGAGAAAAAGGAAGTGATGGTCGTTTTTATGCAGTAGACAGTGATGGTACTGTATGGTGGAGTGGAGCGGTTACTTCCGGTGCACCTGAGTTTAGAAGTCCTTCAGGCGTATTTCATATATTTGAAAAAAAGCGATACCACATGTCTAAAGATTTTCCTGATGAATCAGGGGTAAATAATATGGATTTTATGATGAAATTTACACGTTTTGGACATGCCTTGCATAAAGGAAGTACAGATTGGATGTCACATGGTTGTATTCATCTTTCACCTAAAGATGTTCCTGTGGTATATCGATGGTCAAGAGAGGGTATGTCTGTGGTAATAACCAGACACAGCTACATGCCTTTTGCAAAAGAAGATTTACGTAAAATATACTTAAGTCGATAATGATTTTGCTTTTTCATACGCTTGTTCTATTGCATTAATGCACGATGCTCTTACATTACCATCTTCCAAAGCAGCATACCCTGCAGCTGTTGTGCCTCCTGGACTCATGACATTGTCTTTTAGCAAGGCAGGATGTACCTCCTGTATGAGTTCTGAGAAGCCTGTAAAAAGACCTTTCATTACAAACATAGCATCTTCACGCCCAAGCCCTTGTTTGACTGCACCATCTGCAAGTGCTTCAGCGATGAGTGCCAAATAGGCAGGGCCAGAGCCTGCTAAAGCAGTAGCAATGTCTATCTCTTTTTCACTCTCCAGCCAAAGTGTAGAGCCGACAGCATTTAAAATAACCATAGCTTCATCTTTGCCTTTTTCATCTCCTGTAAGTGTAGTCATAGACTTCGCAATGCTAGCTGCCAAATTTGGCATACTACGTACTACAGATTTTGGTTTAAAATGTTTTTTTAATGTCTTTACTGGAACACCTGCTAAAACAGAAATCAGTAAATCAGCTTTTCCTTGAAGTTTTTTACTTACTTCTTCAACATTGGAAGGCTTGACACAGAGTACGATTGTTTTTTGTGACATATCAAAATCATCAATAAGAAATTTATTAATCTTTTGACCTAGTGCTTTTTCAAAACCATTAAGGTTCTCCATATTTCTTCCAACAACCTCTATATGATACTTACCTTTAAGTCCCTGTGCGATACTTAATCCCATGGTTCCATTACCGATAAATGTAATTGTTCTCATTTTTCTCTCGCTTTTAGATTAAATTAGTTAGATTATAACACAAAATTTGTTGGGTACGTTTGCCAAGATACCTTTATTTGGTATAATAGCCCCAATATTAATTTAGGATACAAAGATGGAAAGATTTTTAGAGGAAGCCAAAGCATCAAGCAGGGTACTCTCTACTCTAAGTGGTGCGCAAAAAAATAAAACACTCAAAGCCATGGCAGAGGCTTTGCGTCAAAACAAAGAAGAGATACTCAAAGCCAATGCTTTGGATATGGCAGATGCAGAAAAGAACAATCTCACATCTGCACTCAAAGACAGACTTCTCTTGGATGAGGGTAGAGTAGAAGCCATGGCAGTTGCTATAGAGCAAATAGCAGGGCTTAAAGAGCCAGTAGGGCGTGTGCTTGATGGTTGGTATGCCGATGCAGGCTTTAAGATAGAAAAAGTCTCTGTGCCTATTGGGGTGATTGGGGTGATTTATGAGTCACGACCGAATGTCACAGCAGATGTGGGAGCTTTGTGTTTCAAATCAGGCAATGTAGCCATACTCAAAGGTGGAAAAGAGGCAGAACACTCCAATCAGGCTATAGCAAAGGTATTGCAAAGTGTACTCGAAGCACACGGTCTGCCTAAAGGTGCTATAGCATTATTGCCTGACTCCTCTCGTGAGGGCGTGGCAAAATTGATTAAACAAGATGCCTATGTCGATCTTATCGTGCCACGCGGAGGTGAAGCATTGATTCGTTATGTCTCTACCAACGCTACCGTACCTGTGGTCAAACATGACAAGGGACTTTGCCATACCTATGTCGATAAGGAGGCAGATTTTGAGAAAGCACTCACTGTGATAGTCAATGCCAAATGCAGACGTACGGGTATTTGTGGTGCATTGGAGACACTCCTCATTGATGAAGCGATAGCCTCTGAAATATTACCACCTATCAAAGAGGCATATGATGCGCAAGCTACAGAGATTCGAGGCTGTCCAAAAACACAAGAAATCATAGAGGTCAAGGCTGCAAATACTGAAGATTATGCGACAGAGTACCTGGATAATATCTTGACTATTAGAGTAGTAGAGGGCGTAGAGGGTGCTATAGCCCACATCACAGCCTATGGCTCCCAGCACTCTGAAGCGATTATTACCGAAAACTACACTACGGCAGAACACTTCTTGAATGCAGTAGATGCAGCCTGTGTCTATCTGAATGCAAGTACACAGTTTACTGATGGTGGGGAGTTTGGTTTTGGTGCAGAAGTGGGCATCAGTACTAACAAATTGCATGCCAGAGGACCCATGGGAGTGAGTGAACTTACCACCTATAAATACAAAATTTATGGCAATGGTGAGACCAGATAAGGCTGAGTAAAGTTTGCTTAGCTAGAATAGCGTACATTTATTTAAAGGATAACATATGGCAATAGAAGCACAAAACTCTGTAGTGGGTATAGAATACGAAGTAAAAGAAGCAGGTACAACAGAAGTTGTGGACTCAAACAAAGGTGGGCAAGCACTAGAGTTTATCATGGGAAAAGGTCAGATTATTCCTGGTCTTGAGAATGCACTTGTGGGTATGAACGAAGGTGAAAGTGGAGACATCATGGTCAAAGCTGCAGATGCTTATGGCGAAGTCAATCCAGAAGCAGTACAGACACTTCCACGTGAGCAGTTTGAAGGGGTGGACCTTAAAGAGGGTATGACACTCTATGGGCAAGGTGAAGATGGTCAAACGGTACAGGTGACGGTGAAATCATTTGATGATAAAGAGGTCACTGTAGATTTTAACCATCCATTGGCAGGAAAAGATTTGATGTTTTCAGTCACAGTACTCAGTGCCAGAGAGGCAACAGCAGATGAGATCTCGTCTGGTGTAGTGGGTGGGGCGCCGCAGGGTGGAAGTTGTGGAACAGGCTGCGGCTGCCACTAATAGCACTATTTTACTATATCTTTCACCGAACGGCTTCGTTCCGTTCGGTCACGTACTTACTACGTACGCTCGCTCACTACACTCACGCCGTTCGATAAAATCTATAGCAAACTAGCACTATTAGCATAATGCAAATTTTCATTCGATAACAAACTTCAAAATAAATCTAATACTAATTAGAACGAAACTTTAACTGAAAAGATTTATTTTCTTGTTCTCTTCTATTTTAAATGCAATATTTTCCAAAAATATGACAATTTAGCATATTTTTACAGCTTCTTAACAAATCCAACTATAATGGCATCTATGAAAGAAACACTAAGCCTTGAAATCAAATCTATAGCACTTTTGTTATTTTTTGGACTCTTATT
>JALSSQ010000107.1 GCA_026984165.1 Sulfurovum sp. | reverse complement strand
TAAAATAAGCTTTTGGTGGAACTGTAATAAATTCTGTGTCAACACCTAATTTCTCCTAAAATTATATCATAAATTCAAGGCATTTTTTAGCCTTTCTTTAAAATGAATATTTAGCTGAGAGATAGTGAGACTCCAATTTCTAATTGGCATAGTCCACTTTTTCTCAGCATTCATGATACCAGCATAGAGTAATTTTAATAAACTATTATCATTAGGAAATGCACCCTTAGTCTTAGTGAGAGTCCTAAATTGTCTATGAACTGATTCTATTATATTTGTAGTATAAATTACTTTTCTTATAGGCTCGGCATATTTAAAATAGTTAGTAAGATTATCCCACTTATTTCTCCATGATTCAAATACAATAGGATATCTTTTACCCCATTTTTCTTCGAGTTTATCAAGTTCTAATTGGGCTTCTTCTTTAGTAAAGGCTTGATATACTTTTTTAAGTTCATTTGCAAACTGTTTCTGGTACTTAGAACCTACATATTTTAAACTGTTGCGTATCTGGTGAACGATACAGAGTTGAACTTCTGTTTGTGGAAAGACTGCATTTATTGCTTCTGGAAATCCTTTTAATCCATCTACTGAGGCAATAAGTATATCTTCTACTCCACGATTCTGTAAATCAGTAAGTACCTGTAGCCAGAACTTAGCTCCTTCACTCTGGTTTAAGTAGAGTCCTAATATCTCTTTCCTTCCTTCAAGGTTTACTCCAAGAACTGTGTAAAATGCTTTTGAGATATAAGTGCCTTCCTCTCTTACTTTATAGTGAATAGCATCAAGGTAGATAAATGGGTATAGTGCCTCAAGAGGTCTTTTCTTCCACTCTTCAAGCTTTGGTATTAGTTTATCTGTAACTGCTGTTATAGCTGTTTTAGAGAAGTGTATACCATACATATCTTCGATATGATCTGCTATCTGTGAATAGCTATTGCCAAGCGCAAACAAAGAGAGCATTTTACTCTCTAGTTCATCACTCATATGTGTTTGGTTTTTCTTTACTATTTCTGGTTCGAAGCTTCCATTTCTATCTCGTGGAGTTTCTAGCTCAAATGTTCCACCTTGGGATTTCATTGTTTTTGAGGTGTAACCATTTTTACGGTTTCTCTGTAAATCTTGTGCTAAGTGTGTTTCTAGTTCTGCTTGGAGTGCCATCTCTGTGAGTTGTTTAATAAGAGGTGTTAAAGCACCATCTTTACCACCAATACCTTTGCCTGCTTTGAGTTGTGCTGCAAACTCTTCTACATCTATCTCTATTTTCATCTGTAAATCCTTCTGTGTTTGTTATTTTATCTAATTGACACAGAATTATTTACAGTCCCGCTTTTGGTGGATAAAGCAAATCCCTTCCTCTCTGCCACTTCTTGTGCTATTGTTTTAATTTTTCTATAACGAGTCTGTTTACTACTTTAGGATTTGCTTTTCCGTTTGTGTTTTTTAAAACTTGTCCTACAAAGAAGCCTAAAAGTTTGCTGTTTCCTGCTCTAAATTTAGCTACATTGTCAGGGTTTTTAGCGATTATCTCATCGATGATGGGCGAAATTTTTTGTGGATCACTTATCTGCATAAGTCCTTTAGTTTCGACTATTTGTGCCGGACTTCCACCGTTTTGGGTCATCTCTTGAAATACCTCTTTGGCAATTTTACTTGAAATTATTTCATCATCAATCATTTTGGCTAGTTCAGCTATCTCTGAGGCATTAAATTTTAATTCATTTACTGGTTTCTCTTTTAGCTCTCTTGCTACTTCATTTGCTACGATGTTGGCGATGGTCACAGGAGTTTTGTTGTATGATAGAGCATCTTCATAAAAAAAGGAGAGTTTCTCATCTCTGGCCAATATATTTG
>JALSSQ010000106.1 GCA_026984165.1 Sulfurovum sp. | reverse complement strand
GTCGATAGATTTCTTTTTTTTCAGGGATGAGTTTTTCAAGTATTTCAGTTACCATAGGATGAGACATCTCAGGAAAACCAGGCATAAAAAAGTAACGTTCATCAAGGCTAAAGGCTGGCATTTTGTTCACAGGATTATCAAGCAGCTCTGCTCCTTTTGGGAGTTCTGCCATTTTGATGGGGTGTGGGTAGGCATCAGAACCCAGTTTCTCTTCTATAATACGCTTCGCCTCTTCATGCACCACAAACTCCCCAGCCCGCAAAGCGATAGCTGCACATCTACGTGTATGGTCATCAGGTGTTGAGCCTATACCTCCAAAGCTAAAAAGTACAGAGTTGGGCTGTGAGGCTACAAACTTGATGGTTTGTATAATCAGTGCAGGGTCATCTTCTATAATAAATGAACCTGTAAGTTTATGACCCTTCTTAGCAAGTGCTTTGGTGATGAAATCAAAGTGTGCGTCTGTTCTTCGTCTATTAAGAATTTCAGTACCTATAATAAGGGCAAAAAATTTAGGTTCTGACATAGGGTTCCTTTTGAGGAATTACTCCTCTATATAATTCTTAAGTTTTCTACCCACTTTAGGATGTTTAAGTTTTTTAATTGCAGAGGATTCTATCTGTCTGACTCTTTCGCGAGTCACATTAAGCTCTTTTCCTATCTCTTCCAGTGTTCTGTCACTTTCATCTTCCAGGAGTCCAAAACGCATGCGAATTACAGCTTTTTCTCTTTCGTTGAGCTGGTCTAGTACTTCGTCTATTTGGTTGTTGAGGTCATCTTTGAGTACCACGTCAGTTGGGCTCAGTGTGGTCTTGTCTTCGATGAAGTCACCAAATCTACCGTCATCTTCATCTCCAACAGGTGTTTCAAGTGAGACAGGCTCTTTGGTGATTTTGATAACATTCTTTACCTTATCTACAGAGAGTCCTACTTCTTCTGCGATAGTATCCAAGTCTGGTTCTTTACCTGTCTCTTGGAGGTGTTTGCGTATGATTTTGTTGATACGGTTGATGGTCTCTATCATGTGGATAGGAATACGAATGGTTCTTGCCTGGTCTGCAATGGCACGTGAGATGGCTTGACGTATCCACCATGTAGCGTAAGTAGAAAACTTGTAACCTTTTTCATACTCAAATTTATCAACCGCTTTCATCAAGCCAATATTACCTTCTTGGATAAGGTCAAGAAATGGTAGCCCACGGTTGGTATAACGCTTAGCGATACTCACAACCAGTCTAAGGTTAGACTTTGCCATACGTGTTTTGGCAACTTCTGATTTGGCTTTACCCTGACGGATTTGCCTTAAGATATCTTGCAATTTTTCTTCACTAAGGTCAAAACCACCTTTACTTGCTTCTCTTGTTTCAAACAGTTTTTTTATCTCTACATATGTTGATACCATAGTGGTCTCTGGTACAGCATCGATGATATCATCTTTGTCCATGTTGATGATGTTGTCGAGTATTTTTTGGTGGTTTTCTTTAAGGATGTCGTTAAAAAGTGGGAGTTTATACTCGAGTCTTTTGAGTTCTTTATCAAAACTGTCATCAGATGTAAGCGCTGTTTCCATTGCCTTTACAAGCTCATTGATGAGTTTGGATGTTGGACCCAAATTTAAAAGTGCTTTTTTAAGAAGCTCTTTTTTAAATGCAATTTTAAGACGCTCATGTAAGATTTTTACTGGGTCTGTTTCTGTTTCTAAAAATGTATCGAGGTCTTCTCGTGCTTTCATCCAGTCTTTTTTTGCTTTTTCAAGGGCTTTAAAGCTGTCAACAACTTGTTTTACACGTTTATCATCTTTTGGCTTTTTGGCTGCTTCTTTTTCTTCTGTATTTTCTTCTGCACCCTCTTCATCAGATGCTGTTTTTTCATCTTCAAATGATTTGAAAAGTTCTTTTACGCGTCTTTCACGGTTGAGCAAAGGTTCTTTGTAGTTGATAATATATCCGATAAGATAGGGAACAGAACAGATAGCATCGATTATGATATCTTCACCCTCTTCAATGGTTTGGGAAAGGTCAACTTCTTCTTCTTTGGTAAGAAGAGGGATTTTACCCATTTCACGAAGGTACATACGTACAGGAGAGTCAGAACGGCTCCACTCCAAAATCTCTTTCTCTTTATTTAGGTTAAATTCGTCTTCACCACCATCGGCGAATTTCTTACGTGCATCTGCACGTTTTTTTGTTTCTTTATCTGTAAGGTATTTGGCATGTTCTGATGCAGAAATAATTTCTACTTTGGCATCTGTTGCAAATTTGTGTATTTTTTTGGCTTGTGCAGCAGTAGGCTGTTTGGTGAATTCTTTAGCGATGTTTTCAAGTGTTACAACATCACCTTTCTTCTTAGAAGTAAAGAGTGCTTCTATCTTTTTCATGCTGTCTTTTGCTGCCATTTTTATCCTTGAATTTTGAGGTGAAAAATTAAGAAGGATTATACCGAAATTTCATTCATTTTTAGCCCTAAGTTTGATAAATTTTAAATTTTTGGCTATAATCGCGAAAATTTTAAAGGGTTGCATACCCTGTTAAAGGACAAAAATTTGCAAGGTAAAGTTTGGAAATTTGGTGATAATATCGACACAGATCTCATCATCGCAGCAAGATATCTCAATACATCTAATGCCGAAGAGTTGGCAAAATATGTTATGGAAGATGCAGACCCTGCATTTGTTTCAAAAATGAGTAAAGGTGATATCATCGTAGCTGGTGAAAACTTTGGATGTGGTTCGAGTCGTGAACATGCACCTATAGCGTTAAAAGCAGCAGGTGTTTCGGCTATCATAGCACCAACATTTGCACGTATTTTTTATAGAAATGCTTTTAATATGGGGCTTCCTATTTTTGAACTTCCAGAGGCGACAGAAATAGAAGAAGGTGATACAGTAAGAATAGATATGGAAGCAGGGGAAATCATTAATGTGTCTCAGGCAAAAACTTACAAATTTACACCTATTCCAGCGTTTATGCAGAAGTTGGTAGATGCAGGTGGACTCATCGAGTTTGCAAAAAAAGAACTATCTGATAGAAAGGCATAAGAGCTAAGCTCTCATGCATTGTCCTCAGCGGACAGCTCACACGACTAGTCGTGTAATTTGAAAGGAAAAGTATGAAAAGTTATAAAATAGGCGTTATCAAAGGTGATGGAATAGGTCCAGAGATCATTGATGAGGCTATCAAGGTGCTTGATGCAGTCTCTGTATCAGAGGGATTCAATCTTAAGTATGAAGAGATGTTGCTTGGTGGTGCTGCCATAGATGAAACGGGTGTGCCTCTCCCAGATGAGACCATTCAGGGGGTAAAAAAGTGTGATGCAGTGCTTTTTGGTGCCATAGGTGGACCAAAATGGGATAACCTAGAGAGACATTTGCGTCCTGAGACAGGATTGCTTGGGCTTAGAAAAGAGATGGGTACCTTTGCAAACCTCAGGCCAGCAATGGTATATGAT
>JALSSQ010000105.1 GCA_026984165.1 Sulfurovum sp. | reverse complement strand
AGCAGCAGACTTGGCTGAAGTGTATCTCAAAACGCAAAATCTCTTTTATGATGCAAGTACTGAAGCAGTTTATACGAAAGTGGTAGAACTTGACTTAGGTACCATTGTACCATCCATCGCTGGCCCATCACGTCCGCAAGACCGCATAGCACTGAAAGATGTGAAAAAGGAATTTCTCAACATGCTTTCCTGCGACTATGGAAGAGCCATAGATACCCATAGTATCAATGTGCTTGAAGATGAGATGTCTGTACCTGATGATACACCTACAGAAAGCTGTCGCATGAGAGCAGGGCAGGTATGTGAAACGATAAAACTTGACCATCAAGAGGTAGAACTCTGTGATGGGTCTGTGGTCATCGCAGCGATTACCTCCTGTACCAATACCTCTAACCCATCAGTGATGGTGGGTGCAGGTATATTGGCACGAAATGCGGTGCAAAAAGGACTAAGTGTACCCGCCTATGTGAAGACATCTTTAGCACCAGGTTCCAAAGTGGTTGAAGCCTATCTGAAAAAGGCAGGACTCTTAGAGGAACTAGAAACACTGGGCTTTGGCATCGTTGGGTACGGATGTACGACATGCATAGGTAATAGTGGACCACTCCATGCGTCTATACAAGAAGCCATCGTAGAAAAAGGACTCATCGTCTCAGCCGTACTCTCAGGCAATAGAAACTTTGAAGCACGCATCCATCCTCAAGTCAAAACCAACTTTTTGGCTTCTCCCCCTTTGGTGTTAGCCTATGCACTCGCAGGTAAGATGTCCATAGACTTTGAGACAGAAGCACTAGGCATGGGGTATGACGGTAAAGCGGTTTATTTGAAAGAGTTATGGCCTGCACAAGAAGAGATAGATAGTATTATTGCATCTGTACTCAAACCCCATATGTTTGCACAGAAATATGCAGATATTTTAGAGGGAGAAGCACGTTGGAAAATGTTAGAAATCCCTGATGATAACATCTTTCATTGGGATAAAGACTCTACCTATTTACGGTTACCTCCTTATTTTGACAATTTTAGAAAAAATGCAACCACCATAGAAAATATTGAACAGGCAAAAGCGCTATTGATTTTAGGTGATTCTGTGACCACTGACCATATTTCGCCAGCAGGGAAAATCCCGGAAACATACCCTGCAGGACAATATTTGAAAGCACACAATGTTCAACCTTCAGCATTTAACTCTTATGGATCACGTCGGGGGAATCATGAAGTAATGATACGTGGTACCTTTGCCAATGAACGCATTAAAAACCTTTTGGTTGCACCTAAAGAGGGTGGCTATACTGTACATTTCCCAGACAAAAAAGAGATGTTTGTCTATGATGCAGCGATGCAATACAAATTAGAGCAGGTACCTTTGCTTGTGCTTGCAGGAGATGATTATGGTATGGGTTCTTCTCGTGACTGGGCAGCCAAAGGTACACAACTTTTAGGTGTGAAAGCTGTCATCGCCACCTCCTATGAACGCATACATAGAAACAACCTTGTGGGTATGGGTGTTTTGCCTTTAGAATTTAAAACAGGTGAATCGGCAGCAACTTTGGGGCTTGACGGCTCAGAAAGTTTTACTATTGAAGGGTTGAGCAATCTCAAAGCAGGTGGCGTAGTGACTGTAAAAGTTGAGAAAACGAATGGAGAAGTGTTAGTATTTGACGCGATAGTAAGGCTAGATACTCCAGTAGATTTGAAATATTATCTCAATGGAGGTATTTTGCCGTATGTATTAAGAGAACGTCTTAGTTGATGTTGGTAAAGACCGTTTGTACATCTTCATCTTCTTCAAGTTTGTCGATGAGTGTTTCTATCTCCTCCATATCTTCGTCATTAAGCTCAATAGGGGTGTTGGCAATGTACTCTAAGGTAGATTTTTTAGGCTCAATACCGCGCTCTTCAAATGCCTTGCTGAGCTCACCAAAAGAGGTGAACTCTCCATAGATTCTTAAAATGGGTATATCATCTCCATTTTCTTGTGGTTCAACATCCTCTTCTATCTCTTCTAAACCATAGTCAATCAAATCAAGCTCCAACTCTTCTACATCCATATCTTCTGTTTTGTCGATGACAAATACGGCTTTGCGTGTAAACATAAAATTGAGTGAGCCTGAGGTGAGCATCTCTGCTCCATTTCTTGCCAAAATTGCTTTCACATTGGCGACTGTTCGTGTATTGTTGTCTGTGGCACACTCTACTATCATCTGCACACCATGTTTGGCTTTGACATCATAGGTGAGTTCCTTAATATCTGCCATATCTTTGGCAGATGCTCTTTTGATGGCCGCTTCGATATTGTCTTTGGGCATATTTTGTGCTTTGGCATTGAGGATGGCTGTACGAAGCTTAGGGTTCATATCTGGATCCATCCCGCCTTCTTTGGCTGCCATAGTGATGATTTTACCTAGTTTGGGGAAGATACGAGACATCGCCCCCCATCGTTTCATTTTTGCTGCTTTACGGTATTCAAACGCTCTACCCATAAAAAATCCTTCATTAAAATATCGTGATATTATACTCCTAAGTCACTTTAAGGTTTCTCTAGCGTTTATTTGGATTTGACATACATAAAAAAGTATGATAATATGTATGATAATATATCATATAAGGAGTCTCTCATGCTTAGAAAAACCATATCTATAGATGAGCATCTTTTTGCAGAGCTAAAAAATGAAGGTGTCTTAGAGCATTTTAAAAACTTTTCAGACTTGGTTTCTAACTCTTTACAAAAAACCATTGAGTCTATGAGACAAGAGAACTATAAAAAACAGATAGAAGCCATGGCTCAAGACCCTATGGTATTGGAAGATATAGAAGCCATACAAGAAGACTTTAAATATGCAGACCATGAAAATGATGCATTTTAATATTTACTGGGCAAACCTTAATCCGACTGTGGGTAGAGAACAAGCAGGGCATAGACCGGTGCTTGTCGTCTCTAACGATATAGAAAATCAGATGGATATTGTCACGGTTATTCCTATTACTTCTCGCAAAAAAGGAAGAAAGATATACCCTAATGAAGTATTGATAACATTGAAGGGCAAAGAGGCTATTTTACTTTGTCATCAGGTGAGGACTATTTCTAAAAATAGGATTGATGGGAAGATGGCTATTTTGAATGATGGACTAAAGAAGAAGGTTGTTGGTGTGCTTTGTATGAGGTTTGGGTAATAACTTTAAGCCAAATTGTCTATAATGTACTAAATAGACAATTGGAGATATTATGACTACCATTACCGCTTCAGATTTAAAACAAAACAGTATGAGATTGCAGGATGCCCTGCGTGATGATTTGCTTGTCACTAAACGCGATAAGCCTTTTGTGGTGGTGATGGATTATGAAAAGTATGTGAAATTACAAGCATATATTGATGCTGTAGAAAGTGAGCCTGTCAAAGATGATGGGTATCCTTCTATCTCATTCGATGAGGCTTGTGATAGAGTAGCAGAGGCTGTGACTGACTATAGAAGTGGAAAAATGAAAACTGTGTCTATAGGTACCATGCGTTCAAAATTAAGAGAGAGAAGAAAATAGATTTTATGAGAATAGAATTTAATCCTCTTTTTGAAGAGGTACTGTTTAGCATACTTGTATATATTGAGAATGAAAGTCCGTCTGCGGGTATTAGATTTGAAGAAGCATTATTAGAACATTTAGAGGGCTTAACACTCTTCCCTTATAAATTTAGAAAATCAATTTATCATGATGATGAGCATATTCGCGATTATATTTTTATGGGATATACAATTCCTTATCTTGTAGATGAAAAGAATGATATGATTGTTGTTTTGGATATTTTTAAGTGGATGGAGAAATGAAAAGATGTTAAAAAAGAATAATTATGATGGTTCTTTGATTTATTATGAGATTCAAAAGGATATAAGAAAACAAAAGTTTATGATTCTTTTGAATGGATTTGTATTTTTTGTATTGTTAATGGTTATTGTTCCTTTGGCATTTTGGTGGTTTTTGGGGCTTTTGAAGTATATAGATTTACCATTTTTGGATTATGATTTAATGGATATGTTCAAATGTACAAAACTATTTTTAGCGCCTTATGCTATTTTATTAATCTTTTATTTTGTGGTAATGTATATGGAAGATAAAACATTACATCTCATAAATGAATCACATTTCAAAAAAGCTATAAAATATTTTATAATAACATTGATAATAGTTGTATTACCATATATTTTTTCAAGCCATTTTCTTTTAAGTAGTCTCTTTTTTGTCTTTTTTATTTTAACAATTTACCACCTTTCGTTAACATATTATGATGTCGAACTCCAAAAAGCGTATAATATACACAGCAAACCATATAGAAGTGAAAATTTAGGTTGGATGTCATCACATGGACTTAGCGATAATCCATTTAGTGTACAAGATGATATAAATAGGGCTAAATTATTTGTTCAAACATCGACTTTAGGATTTGATTTTATTATACTTTTTGTGAATATGATTGTAAAAGCAGTTCTTTTTACTTTTGCAATTAATAATAAACGATATATCCAAGAATCGGCAAGATTATTTGATTTAATATTAGAAGAAGAATTGGATGGTGATTATGCAAAATTTTCTGCACAATCAAAAATAATTTTAGAATCTATTAATTATCTTTCTTTTAGAAATGGAAATATAGTTTTACATGGACGTGGAGAAGAAGTTGAAAAATTAGCAAAATTAAAGGAACAAAAATGACCCTAGAACAACTACAACAAACTATCAAAGATGAAGTAGGAGTACTCCTTTATTTTTCTGGAGAAAACTGTAACGTATGTCATGCCTTGCGTCCCAAATTTAAAGCACTCTTTGATACAGAGTTTCCCAAAATCAAGCAGATATATCTGGATGCCCATGAAAACCCAGAGATTTCTGCACACTACTCTGTCTTTTCAGTACCTACGATGATAGTCTTTTTAGATGGACGTGAGTTTGTGCGTGAGGGTAGGGCTGTGAGTTTGCATAAAATGACAGAACAGCTGGCACGTCCTTATGGGATGATGATTTCGTAGGGTATTGTAAATATACTACCAGATTATTGTTTCGTAATAATGGAAATATTCTCAAAACCTTTAGATTTCAAGATATCTATAATGGATACAAAGTATTCAAAGGCTGAAGCTTTATCCATATGCAAAGAGACTAGGTCTTTTTTGGGGTCAAGTTTAAGTAGTTTTACTTTGATGGCATCAAGAGAGAGTTCTTCTTTATCATAAAAATATTTTCCTTCTTTGTCTACAGTAATATTAATACTCTTTTTTTCTTCTGGTTGTTTAGAACTGGCAGTAGGTAAATCTACTTTGATACTTTGGTTGGTCACAAAAGTTGCAGTAGCCAGTACAATGACTAGAAGAACTAAAACAATATCGATAAAGGGTACTACATTCATTTTGTCAAAGCGTTCGCGTCGCATATCTATTTCTCATCCTGCATGATTTCCCATTTGGAAAGTAGTACATCTACTTTAGTGAGCAGGGCATTGTAAAGTACTGTGGCAGGTATGGCTACTACTAGACCTGCTGCTGTTGCTTTAAGGGCAAGCGCCAAGTGTTTCATAATCTCACCAGGATTAATGGTGTCTTGTTGGTCACCGATGATATAAAACGTTAAGATGATGGCAAGTACAGTACCTAGTAGACCGATATAGGGAGCATTTGAACCAATGCTTGCGAGAGTTGCCAAACGTTTAGAAAGGTCAAGTTCAAGGGCAGTTTTATTGCTATAATTGTCTATTTTAATGCTACGATAATAGAGCACACGTTCAATAGTAAACCAAAAAGTAATAAAACTCAAAAAAGCGAGCAGTCCAATAATACCATAATCAACAATATTTTTTATCTCTTCAACAGGCATACTCATTCCTCATTAATAAATGTTTAGTGAAAGTATTATATCTAAATTAAATGAAGAGAAAACAAGAGAACTAAAATCAAAAATAAGAGGTTTTTTTAAAAATATTATGTTAATCAAAAAAATATACAAATAAAAAAATCCATTTTAAAGCTCTTAAATGACGATTTTAGCCATTTTTAAGTCATTTTACACCTTCTATAAGATAAAATCTACATACTTTGATTTAAAAGGAAGAATATTGTCAGATTTATTTGAAAACAATGAAAACACACAACCCATACTCATAGAAGAGAGTATGAAGTCCAGTTACCTTGACTACTCTATGTCTGTGATTGTAGGGCGTGCCTTGCCAGATGCAAGAGATGGACTCAAGCCTGTACATAGAAGAATCCTTTATGCGATGGAAGATTTGCATCTCTCACACCGTGCACCCTATAAAAAGTCGGCACGTATTGTCGGAGATGTTATAGGTAAGTATCATCCACATGGCGATAATTCTGTCTATGATGCACTTGTGCGTATGGCGCAAGATTTTTCTATGCAGGCACCGCTTGTAGATGGGCAAGGAAACTTTGGTTCAGTTGATGGTGACAATGCAGCAGCGATGAGATATACTGAAGCTCGTATGACCAAGATAGCTGAAGAGTTACTCTCTGACCTAGACAAAGACACAGTGGATTTTGTACCCAATTATGATGACTCAATGTCTGAACCAGATGTACTTCCTGCACGTGTACCAAACTTGTTACTTAATGGTTCATCCGGTATTGCTGTAGGTATGGCGACCAATATTCCTCCGCACAGACTTGAAGAGCTTGTTGAAGCTTTAGTATTACGTATTGATAATCCAGCATCAACTGTTGAAGATATGATGCAAGTTGTGAAGGGTCCTGATTTTCCAACAGGAGGGATTATATTTGGTAGAAAAGGGATTACTGATGCCTATACTACAGGGAGGGGGCGTATCAAAATACGTGCGAAAACCCATATAGAAGAGGTGCGTAGCAAGGAGATGATCGTTATAGATGAGCTCCCTTTTCAGGTAAACAAAGCAAAACTCATTGAGAGTATTGCGCAACTGGTACGTGACAAACAGATAGAGGGTATCTCTGAAATACGTGATGAATCAGACCGTGAAGGAATGAGAGTAGTCATTGAGCTTAAGCGTGATGCGATGAGCGAAATAGTGCTTAACAACCTCTTTAAGCAGACACAGATGCAAGTGACCTTTGGTATTATTATGCTTGCTATCAACAACAAAGAACCTAAAATCTTTAATCTTTTAGAGCTTTTTGATATCTTCTTGAAACACAGAAAAACAGTGGTGATTAGAAGAACTATTTTTGATCTTGAAAAAGCAAGAGCCAGAGCACATATTTTGGAAGGTCTTAAGATAGCTGTTGACAATATTGATGAAGTGATTAAAATCATTCGTGCATCTACAGATGATACAGAGGCACGTGAAAATCTTATGTCACGTTTTGCCCTTTCGGAAATTCAAGCAAAAGCTATCTTGGAGATGAGACTTAGACGTCTTACAGGTCTTGAGATAGAAAAAATTGAGACTGAATTGGCGCAATTGCTTCAACGTATTGCTGAACTTGAAGCGATATTAAAATCTGAAGATAAAATTAATGCAATTATACGTGAAGAGCTGATAGAAATTGGTGAGACCTATGCTACTGCAAGACGTACTGAGATTGTAGATGATTATGATGATATCGATATTGAAGATCTTATTCCAAATGAACCTATGGTTGTGACGATTACCCATAGAGGCTACATCAAACGTGTACCAGTAAAACTGTACGAAAAGCAACATCGTGGTGGCAAAGGCAAAACAGCTGTGACGACCTATGATGATGACTTTATAGAGAGCTTCTTTACCTCCAATACGCATGATACACTCATGTTTGTTACAGACCGTGGTCAACTCTATTGGCTTAAAGTCTATAGAATACCAGAGGGGTCTCGTACGGCTAAAGGAAAGGCAGTCGTCAATCTTATCAATCTTCAAAAAGATGAGAAGATTATGGCTATCATACCGACAACAGATTTTGATGAGGACAAAGGGCTTGTATTCTTTACCAAAAATGGTATCGTGAAGCGTACAAACCTCTCTGAATATTCAAACATCAGAAGCAATGGAGTAAGAGCTATCAATCTTGACGAGGATGATGAGATAGTCTCTGCAAGCATTGTGAAGCCAGATACCAAGTGGCTTTTTGTTGCGACAAAAAAAGGTCTTTGTATCAGGTTTAAAGTAGAAGATGCCAGAGAGATAGGACGTGTAGCACGTGGTGTGACAGCTATCAAGTTCAAAATAGAAGGCGACTATGTGTGTGGTGCCATAACCATAGAAGATGAAGAAAATGAGTTACTCATGCTTTCTGAAAAAGGATTGGGTAAACGTACATCAGCATCTGAATACCGTGAACAAAACCGTGCAGGCAAGGGTGTCATCAGTATGAAACTTACTGCTAAAACAGGTGATGTCGTAGGCGTTGTAGCTGTAGAAGAAGATAAAGATTTGATGTGTCTTACCTCTGTGGGCAAGATGATACGTGTAGATATGGAACAGATTCGTAAAGCAGGGCGTAATACTTCAGGCGTTAAAGTGGTGACAGTAGAGAAAAAAGATATTGTTGTCTCCATGGCTAAATGTCAAAAAGAAGAGAAGCCTGAAGAAGCAAATGATGAGGGTGTAAATGAAACACCAACAAATGACAATACATTAGGATTAGAATAACGTGAGTAAACGATATAACGTAGCAGTAGTCGGTGCCTCTGGTGCCGTAGGAGAAGAACTCTTCAGGGTTTTGGAAGAAGTTGATTTTCCTGTAGCCAACCTTTTACCTCTTGCCTCTGCAAGATCTGTAGGTGAAGAGATAGAGTGTCAGGGAAATACCTATAAAATTCAGGAATTGACTGAAGATGTATTTAGAGGGAAAGAGATAGATATCGCATTTTTTTCTGCTGGGGGAAGTATCTCTGAGAAGTATGCCAAGTATGCAGTAGAATCAGGTGCCGTGGTGATAGACAACACCTCACACTTTCGTATGAACCCTGATGTGCCTTTGGTAGTACCTGAGGTTAATCCGGAAGATATAGAAGCATGGGAAGAGACGGGTATCATTGCCAATCCTAACTGTTCGACCATTCAGATGGTGCAGCTGCTTAAGCCACTGCATGAACTCTATGGTATCAAGCGTGTGGATGTGAGTACCTATCAGGCAGTATCAGGTGCAGGCAAAGCAGGTATGGAGGAGCTGGTGATGCAGATGCAGGCCTTTTTCAACTTTACACTGGATGAAGCCAAAGTAGAATCCTTCGCACACCAAATAGCGCTCAATGTCATTCCTCATATTGATGTACCACTAGAGAATGGTTACACCAAAGAAGAGATGAAAATGGTCAATGAAACGAACAAAATTATGCATAGTGATTTTGCAGTCTCAGCTACTTGTGTACGCGTACCTGTGCTTCGTTCTCACTCTGAGTCCATCACTATTACTTTTGAAGAAGGTGTCAATGTAGATGTAGAGAAAGCCAGAAAAGCCTTAGGTGATTTTGAAAATGTTGTAGTTATAGATGATATGAGTAAAAACGAATATCCTATGCCTATCATCTCTACAGATACAGATGAGACCTATGTTGGGCGCATCCGAAAAGACCTCTATGCAGACAATATCTTGCACATTTGGGGTGTGGCAGACCAAGTCAGAGTGGGTGCGGCTACCAATGCTGTACGCATTGCACAAAAGTGGATAGCGTTAGAGGAGGGTGCTTGATGTTAGAGAGAGTTTTTGAAGGCACCATTTGGAACAGTAGATTTGTTGTCCTTTTGGCAGTAATTTTTGGGCTTATTGGTGCTATTATTTTATTTGTAGTGGCGTCTATGGATATTTGGGAGGTTGCAGTGACGACGGTACAGGTCATTACACATATTATCCCACATCCAGAGCATTTCCATGAAGATATTGTGGCAGGTATTATTGGTGCGGTAGATTTATATCTTATTGCGGTGGTGATGTTTATCTTTGCTTTTGGTTTGTATGAGCTGTTTATCTCAGATATCGATCAGGCAGAGGGCAAAAATGGCTCAAAACTCTTAGCCATTCATGACCTTGACCAACTCAAAGACAAGATAGCCAAAGTTATCGTGATGGTATTGGTGGTGAGCTTTTTTCAAAGGGTTTTACATACAGAGTTTACGACACCTTTAGAGATGTTGTATTTCGCATTGTCTATTACAGCTTTGGCTGTAGGACTTAGTTTTTTAAGTAAAGTAGGGAAACACTAATGAGTAAAATATTTGTAGATGCATGTCTAGGCAAAGAGACGCCATACACACCTGTATGGATGATGAGACAGGCAGGACGTTATTTGCCAGAATATATGGCAGTACGTGCAGAGGCAGGAAGTTTTCTTGACTTGTGTCATGACCCCAAAAAGGCTTGTGAAGTGACACTTCAGCCTGTGGATATCGTAGGGGTTGATGCTGCTATTTTGTTCTCTGATATTCTCGTGATTCCAGATGAGATGGGTATGGACTTGTCCTTTGTCAAGGGTGAAGGCCCTAAGTTTTCTGACCCGCTCAAAACACAAGCAGACTTAGACAGACTCATCGGTGGGCAAGAAGCTGCAAGCAAACTTACATATGTATATGACACTATCAAGCTCATCAAAGAGCAACTCGCTGAAGATAAAGCACTTATAGGCTTCACAGGTGCGCCATGGACACTGGCAACCTACATGATAGAAGGACAGGGTACTAAGACTTATAATATCTGTAAAAAGATGATGTACTCCAATCCTGAACTACTCCATAATATCCTTGCCAAAGTGACAGAAGTTGTGAAGCTTTACATGGAAAAACAGATAGAAGCGGGCATAGATGTTGTACAAATCTTCGACTCATGGGCAGCTGCCATAGAGCCAAGTAAATATGATGAGTTCTCATGGAAATATATGGTAGAGATAGCAGACTATCTTAAGTCAAAGTACCCTGATATACCTATCATCATGTTCCCCAAAGGCGTTCCTGCGTTTATAGAGCGTGGACTTGTCTATGGCAACTTTGATGTATTTGGCGTGGACTGGGGAACCCCTATGGCACTGGCAAAAGAGAAACTAGGAGACAAGTACGTCCTCCAAGGAAACATGGAGCCATGCCGCCTCTACTCCAAAGAGGCGACGACAGCCTGTGTAGAAGCCATACAGGAGATTATGGGTGGCAAACGCCATATCTTTAATCTTGGACACGGTATCTTGCCAGATGTACCTGTAGAAAATGCGAAACACTTTGTCTCTGAGTGTCAGAGGGTTTCGGGTAAAAAGTAGGCTTGATACTCCTTTAAGCACACTTCTGTTATTATATGTATAAATATTATACATATAGTATAAGGAGTATGCAATGAATGTCATTAAAGTACGTAAAAACTTCATCTTAGATAAAGAAGTGGTCGAAAAAGCACAAGATATTTTAAAATCCCAACACAAAAACTTTACAGAGGTGATAAACCTTTATTTTAGAGCCATTGTGAAAGACCCTGACATTTTGACAACCATAGAAAAATCTGCCAATAAGCGTACGGGTTCGTTTATAGGTTTGCTCGATGGACAAGTAGGTGATGCTGACTATAAAGCGTTGAAAAAAGAGTACATTAACGAAACAGAAAAACTTTAATGCATGTCTTTTTAGATGCCAACATCTGTCTGGACTTGTTAGATACTACGAGACCTACCTCGGCACGTTCCGTGAGCTGGTACATGAAACATAAAGATGACAGTGCTTTGCGCTTTTATTTCTCTGGAGACTTCATCACTACTTTTTACTATGTGCTGAGTGAAAGACGTAAGATAGACAAACAAAAGGTAGTCACTGCCATAGATGCTCTATGCTTTGAGGTGCAACCCTTTTACATCAATCATAATGACTTTTTACAAGCCAAAGATGCCTTTGGAAATCATAAACTAGAAGACTTTGAAGATTTGCTCATACTGCATTCTGCTCTTCGTTGTGGCTGTGATAGTTTTTTAACTAACGATACGCAGCTCTTGACATTGAAGTCTTTTGAGACTATGCAAATAGAAGGAGTGTAGTTTGGAACTGGTATATCTATGGGTAGAAGAGTATAAAAACATCCACAAGCAGGGGTTTAATTTTTCTCCTAAATTTAACTGCAGCTATGACCCCGATAGCAACGCACTCACCATAGATGAAAATGACGACTACATAGAAAACTTCTTCGGTGACAATATCAATGTGACGGCGATTGTAGGGAAGAATGGGAGTGGGAAGAGTAGTGTATTTGAAGTTTTAGCTTTCTTATACAAGCAAGGGCTAATTCAAAGTAGAGATGATAAAACATTTTTTCTTTTTAAATCAAATGGAAAGTTTTTTATACAATGTGAAAATTATAAAATAGATTCAAAAAAAGGTTGGAAGAAATTATTTCATAAGATAGAAAATAAAACCAGAATAGAATTATCAAATGGGTTTGTGCATAGAACAATGATGTCTCTTATTTCTTTTTCAAATTGTTTAAGTGATATGACATATAACAAAAGACTAGAAAAATTAAAAAGTTATGATAAGTTCTATAATGGAGTACAACCTGATTCTCCTATGATGAAGAGTAAAAATACTTATGACAATTTTAATCAAAAGTTTCACTATATTTTAAATAAAAAGAAAGATTTTTTTAATTTTATAGATGAAAAGATAATTTTTGATAACTTTCGAGCAGAATTGCATATAAATGAAATTGGTGCATGGTTTGTAGGAAGTGATTATGAAAAGTTTATTATTCCAGAAGATACAGAAAAAGAATTATTATCTTTTGGAAGAGCAGAGGCTGATAGGGAAGTATCTATATATAAGATATTGGCTTTAGTTCTTATTTCTAAAAGTGAAAGTATTAGGCGTTATGATCATTTAAATCAGCGTAGTAATGAAGAAGATGAAAAATATTTAAGAGAACATATTTTCAATAATGTTAGTACATTGTTTAAAAATGAATCTTTTTCAGAAAAAGAATATGATGAAGTATTGGATATATGCTTGTCTGCACTTGAATCATCTTTTCAAAATCTTGAAAATGAAGTAAGAGATAATTTTTTAAAAGAAAATTATGATTCTAATATGGTGAAACAGCTTTTAAAAAAGTACAAATTCATAAAGCCTAATATTTATGCAAGTGAGGAATATAGAGTAAATGAAAAAAGTATAGAAGAAATAATAAATACAGAATTAGAAAATGAGTTATTAAAGAGTAATATATTAAGAATCAATTTTTTTAATAGTCAAAATGAAGATTATACATTTTTGGAACTCAGTTCTGGCGAAAAGCTTTATTTAAATATTCTCACAAATTTTACTTATACTTTATTAAAGTTGGAAGATGAATACAAGGGCGTAATGTTGTTTGATGAAATAGAATTATCTTTTCATCCAGCTTGGCAAAAAAAGATAGTTGACAGTTTGATAAATATTTTTCATAAAATCTCAAAAGAAAAAAAATTAAATTTACATCTAATCTTCACCACCCACTCCCCATTCCTCCTCTCCGACATCCCAAAACAAAACATCATCTTCTTAGATAAAAATGAAGAGGGTAAGTGCAAAGTAGTAGACGGACTCAAAGAGAAAAAACAAACCTTCGGAGCAAATATCCACACTCTTTTAAGTGATAGCTTTTTTATGGAAGATGGGTTGATGGGGGAGTTTGCTAAGGGGAAGATAAATGAAATTATTGATTTTCATAAAGTAGTAGAAAAACAAAAACACATAACGTGTCTCAAAAAAATATATGAGAAACGAAAAACAAAGTTTTGGCAAACGCAATCTATCATAGGAGAAGAGTATCTTAAACAAATAATCAAAAATCATTTAGTAGAGATAGAAAAGATACTCCTTGGTAAAGATGAAGCTAAAAAACAAGAGATAGAACGCACTGAAACATATTTAAAGAGTTTGAAGAATGATTAAAGTGCATTATAATGGGAGTTTTAAAAAAGCTTACTATGAGGACATAGCTCATAGAAGATTCAGAGATGAAGAAAATAAAACACTCGAAACAATTTATAATGAGCAATTTAAAGATGCAATAGGGGTGGATTTAAAATCTCTACTATGTGGAGCATTTGAATTACTACCTAAAATAGAGCTAGATGATACTCAAAAAGAGCGTATGAAGAAAATCTTTAATTATCAAGATAAGTTTCAAAAGCATATATCTGACTTGTTCAAAAAACATTTAGAGATACATACGTGCTATTACTGCAACATAGACTTTATCAATATTTTTAAAAAAACGAACAAACATCTATTGACAGGTTACACGCTTGACCATATAGTAAATAAAGCTCAATACCCCTATCTCGCACTAAGCCTTTGCAATCTGATACCTACATGCTATATATGCAACAGTAAGTTAAAAAAAGAGCAGGATATAGGAATATGTGTACCTACAAGTAGTACGTTTGACTTTGACGAAAAAGTAAAATTTAAAACCTTTATGAGCAATCCTACATTACAGATAGATAGCGTAGATGATTTTGGTTTACTCCTAAAAGAGGATTTTACAAATATTTATACCAAGTATATAGATGTTTTAGCATTAGACGGACGCTATGAGTATCACAAGTACAAAGTAATAGAGATGATACATAAGAGAAAAGAGTACCCAGATAGTCGCATCAAAGAGTTAGCTGTATTGACAGAAAAGACAGAAGAACAGGTGAAGCAAGATTTGTTTGGAGAATATTTGTTTTCAGATAACGATTTACATAAACGTCCATTCTCCAAACTCATCAAAGATATTTCGATAGAATTGGGGTTGGTGTGATAGGAAAATATGACAATATGCCATTTTTTTTAATAAAAATATTTTTTTGTGCTAGTCTTTGTAAAAGTATAAAGAGGTTAACAGTATGAACAAAGTAATTGTACAAGAACAAGAAGTAAGTATAGGTAAAAACGATTATATTTCATTAACAGACATAGCTAAAAGTAAAAATCGTGATGAGCCTAAAGATGTGGTCAAAAATTGGTTACGAAATAAAAATACAATAGAGTTTTTAGGACTATGGGAACAGATAAATAACTCAGGTTTTAAAGGGGTCGAATTCGACACCTTTAAAAATGAAGCAGGGTTAAATAGTTTTACACTCTCTCCTAGTAAGTGGGTAGAAAAAACTAATGCTATAGGCATAGTAACAAAAGCAGGACGCTATGGAGGTACCTATGCACATAAAGATATAGCCTTTGAGTTTGCTTCTTGGATTAGTGCAGAATTTAAATTTTTTCTGATTAAAGAGTTTCAACGTCTCAAAGAAGATGAGATTGAGAAACAGAAATTAGGATGGGATATAAAGCGTACTATTGTTAAGATGAATTATCACATTCATACAGATGCTATAAAGCAGCATCTTATACCTCATAATATTTCAAAAAGTCATATGAACTTTGTTTATGCAAATGAAGCAGATTTGTTAAATGTAGCACTCTTTGGTATAACAGCTAAAGAGTGGGGAGATGTAAATCCTGATAAGATAGGAAATATGAGAGACTATGCTACCGTAGAACAGCTTGTTGTACTTGCCAATTTGGAATCACTCAATGCAGAATTTATTAAACAAAAGATTCCTCCTATTACACGCTTAAAAAGATTAAATGAAATTGCCATCGAGCAGTTGGAGTTACTTTTAAAATATAATAAAACAAAAGTATTAAAGTAAAGGAAAACAAAAATGAACAACATCATCTTCGGCCCCATATACTCGCGCCGTTTTGGCAAGTCACTGGGTATAGACCTAAGCCCTAGCAAGAAGCAGTG
>JALSSQ010000104.1 GCA_026984165.1 Sulfurovum sp. | reverse complement strand
ATACTTTTTTGAAGTGTGTCTTCTCTTGAATTATGTAACACTAGTTTAGGAATATTCTGTGTCGTTTTTGTTTTTGATGTTTTTGATATTGTTTTATGTGATGACGGAACATGCAACAATGCACCAAGTTCAGCACATCCAGAAAATAGCAATGCAAATAGAAAAATGAAAACACTTTTTTTAAACATAAATAATCCCATATTGTTAAAGTACTTTGTAACGTAAAAGTATCAAATTTTAGCGTAGAGTATATTAAAAGAAAGATTTCTTTTGTAAGGTGATGCTTTTAAGCTAAGAAATTATACAATAACCATATTTTATATATCAATTAAATGAGGGAAAGCACAAATGAAAAAAATTGGAAATACAGTGGCGCTTTTGGCGATTGCAAGTAATTTTGTTATGGCTGGGGGTGATTTTACGACACCGGTAGAGCCAGAGGTAAATATACCTGAAAAAGAAGTTGTTGTTGTGGATGATGACGTAAAATATGATGGTTTTTATGCAGGAGGTGGTTTAAGTTATCTTCGTATGAATGCTGTTGATGAGTTGAGAGGAAATGCGCTTACTTTGCTTGCAGGATATTATTTTAATAAATATATTGGTATTGAAGCACGTTATAGTAGAACGCTTACAGACCCTGATTTGGATACTGGCGCAACTGTGGTATCCAGTAATGATACCTTGAGTAACGTGGGGATTTACCTTAAACCTATGTATAATATCACAACAGGATTTTCTCTTTATGGTTTGGCAGGATATGGTAAAGCAAAAGCAGGGAATCTTTCTGAGAGTGGTGTTCAGTGGGGACTTGGTACAAAGTATGAACTTGCAAATGGTTTAGGTATTTTCTTCGATTATATGGATATGTATGATGGAGACAACTTTGATACAATTAATGCACAAGATGCTTTCTTTAGTGGTACAACTGTAGGTGCTACTTATACTTTCTAATCTTATATCTCTAGCAAATTGCTAGAGATTTTCTTCTTGCCAATTCCATCAATAACGTAATTTTACGCTATGCATTCCCAGATTAGACGTGTGCCATACGTATATACTATTTAATTAACATAGATGTTTGGATAAAGATTTGATGTGTATTCCGATGCAAAGCATCGGAATGAGAGAGAATAAGAGAATGCTATCTAAATGTCGTTCCACCGTCAACTACAATCGTTTGACCGGTAATCCATGATGCTTCTGGTGTACAGAGGAAATAGACAGCCCCTGCTAAATCTTCCGGACTTCCCATTCTGTTGACTGCTGAACGTTTGATGGTTTCTGCTTTTACCTCTTCGTAGTTGGTAAAGGCTTTGAGCGCATCTGTGTCTATAGGCCCGCCTGAGACTGCATTGACTCTAATCCCCATATCTCCAAGCTCTACAGCCGCATAACGGCTCATCGCTTCGACTGCAGCTTTGTTTGTACCATGCCCTGCATAGTTTTCGATATAGATGAGATTGCCTGTAGAAGAGAGGGTGACTATGGCACCGCCTCCTACTTTTTCCATACGTTTTGCAGCCTCTTGACTACCTGCCACAAAAGCGCCTACGGTTGCTGTCCAGATATTGGTAAGTCCTTTTTTGGGTCTAAGTTTCATAAACTTACCATAACCACCTACTACAGGGCGACCGTAAATCATCGCATTGGAGACAAAGAAATCTACTCTGTCAAAATCTTCATCTATGGCTTCAAAGAGTGGTTTAAACTCATCAAGTTCCAAAATGTTTAGAGGGTAGGCTTTTGCTTTGATACCATATGTATTTTCTAAATCAGCGGCAATTTTATCTGCTGCTTCTTTGTTTGAATTGTAGGTAAATGCTACATTTACACCATTTTGTGCAAATTTTTCTGCAACCGCTTTACCAATCCCTTTGGTCGCTCCAGTGATAACAACTGTTTTACCCTTCATTTTGTTCATTATGCTATTCCTGCAATTTTGTATTTTTTCATGATACTCTCTATCTTCTTCATATTTTCGTTATTTGGTGCAACCAATGGCAATCGATACTCTAATGTGTCGGTAAGACCTGCGATGTACATCGCTGCTTTGATAGGTATAGGGTTTGATTCACAGAAGAGTACTTTGTTAATTTCAAAGAGTTCATCGTTGATCTCTTTGGAACGTTTGAAGTCACCTTTGAGTGCAGCGTGAGCTAATTCTGCTTTCATATCTGGCAAGAGGTTGGAGGTGACAGAGGTAATCCCTTTTCCTCCGCTTGCCAAGATAGGAAAGTCAATGGCATCATCCCCAGAGAATACATAAAGCTCTGGCACTTTTGCAAGCAACTCTACCGTCCTCTCTATCGACCCTGTGGCTTCTTTGATGCCCATTATGTTCTCTACATCATCAAACAGTCTTTTAACCGTGTCTGGCAAGATGTCCACACCTGTACGCCCTGGTACATTGTAGAGCATAAAAGGTACTTTCACTGCTGAGGCTATGGCTTTGTAGTGTTGGTAGAGTCCTTCTTGGCTTGGTTTGTTGTAGTAGGGGCTTACAGAAAAGAGGGCATCGACACCAGCAGCCTCAGCATGTTTCGCGATATCTATGGCTTCATGGGTTGCATTAGAGCCTGCACCTGCAAGCACTTTGGTATTGGTATCTTTACAGACCTCTACGGCTATCTCTATACATCTTTTGTGTTCATCATGGCTAAGTGTCGCAGATTCACCTGTGGTACCCACTGGACATACAGCGTCTATGCCATTGTCTATTTGTCTTTGGATGAGTCTTGCAAAGGTCGCCTCATCCAAGCTACCCTTTTTAAATGGCGTGATGAGTGCAGTAGTTGCACCAGTAATGTAATTATTCATCTATAAATCCTAGTTCTTTTTCAAAATAACTGTGGTTGAGAAGTTATGGTCAAAATACTTCTTTGCTGTCTCTTGAATATCTTTGAGTGTAATTTTATCTAATTTCTCTTCATATTCAAGTAAAGGTTTAATATTTCCTCTGGCATAGTAGTCTCCATAGAGCCCTGCGACAGAGGAAGAGCTCTCCAAAGAGTAAACAAACTCTGCTTTGGTGTTGATTTTGACTTTGTCAAGTTCAGCTTGTGTGACTTTGCCATTTTTCAAATCTTCAAGCTCTTTGAGTATCTCTTTTTCCAAATCTTCGACTTTTGCATGGGGTGCACACATTGCCATAATCAGAAATACACCTGGGTCTTTGAGCTCCATGTTGTACCCATAGACTTGGTTGGCAAGTTGTTTGCCATTGACGATATTTTTTTCAAACCATGAACTTTTTCCGGCACTCAAGATATGCGAAATAGCAGAAAGTACGACTTGATCATCATCTTCAAAGTTGGGGATAGAGTAGGCGATAGCCAGGGTATCTACACGGTTGCTCTCTTTGTGAAGTATGGCACGTTTTGCACCATCGACTTTGGGTTCTACTGCTGTGACTTCAGCAATGGCATGTTCATTTTTAATCTTGCCAAAATAGTGTTGCGCCTCTTTAAATACCTCTTTTGGGTCAATATCGCCTGCTACGACCAATGTGGCATTGTTGGGCTGATAGTAACGGTGATAGAAATCTCTGATATCTTCTATCTTCCATGACTGTATATCTTCCATAAAACCGATAGGCAACCAGTGGTAAGGGTGGTAGGTAAAGTGTGTGTTAAAGACTCTAAAGTAGAGGTAGCCCATAGGGTTGTTGTCTGTACGCAAGCGACGCTCTTCTGCGACCACATCACGCTCTTTTTGAAACTCCTCATCGGTGAGTTTGAGATTGTGCATGAGTTCTGCAAACAGATCAAAGGTCATACCCAAGTTTTTAGAAGCAGTCTTGATGAAGTAGTGTGTTTTGTCAAAGCCTGTTGAGGCATTGTTCACCCCACCATGGCTCTTTACGATATGGTCAAACTCACCCTCTTTAAGTTTCTTGGTTGATTTAAAGCTAAGGTGTTCAAGCATATGTGCCATACCACTTTTGCCCATCACTTCGTTGCGGCTGCCTACTTTGTAGTAGATGTCGGCGGTGATGACACCAGAGTCATTGTCCATAGGGATGACGACAACTTCCAATCCGTTGTCTAATGTTTTTGTAAAGTGTTTTGGTAATGAGTTAGCCATAGATATTCCTGTAAATATAAGTAGTGTGAACACTATTTTAGTGAAGCGTATATAATTTGTCATTTCCAATCTGCTCCAATGGCTTCGCTGATATGAGTGTACCCATCTTTCTTTAACAGCGTGATAAGCCCTTCGTTTATCTCCTTGATGAGTAGAGGACCTTTATAGACGAGCATAGAATAGACTTGTACCAAAGATGCACCTGCTTTGATACGTCTATAGGCTTCCTCAGCCGAATCTATACCACCCACAGAGATGAGCAGGGTTTTTCCATAGAGTTCTTTTCCTATGGCACGAAAGAGTTGGTATGATTTTTCTGTAAGTATCGCACCACTGAGTCCTCCAAAATCTTTTTTGTAAGGAGAGTCCGTAAGTGAATAGTCTATGGTGGTATTGGTAGCGATGATACCAGCAGCACCTGCTTCTACTGCGGTGTTACAAAGGAGTATGGCATCTTCAGGTGTCATGTCAGGGGCAATCTTGAGCAAGATAGGCTTGGTGGTGATGTCCTTACCCATAGCAAAAACCGCTTTGATAAAATGCTCATTTTGCAAATCTCTAAGCCCAGGGGTGTTTGGCGATGAGATATTGATGACCATATAGTCGCCATAGTTTTTAAATGCCTTAAAGAGCTTTTCATAATCTTGTAAAGCTTCGTTTTCAGGGGTTGTTTTGTTTTTACCAATGTTTATACCGATAGGGTAGTCAAAAAAAGTAATTTTTTTAAGACGTTGGAGCATAGCGTATGCACCCATGTTGTTAAAGCCCATCGCATTTTGGATAGAGTCTGCATCGACAAGTCTAAAGAGTCTTGGTTTTGGGTTGCCATCTTGTGGTTTTGGTGTGACTGTGCCTATCTCTGTAAAGCCCATACCCAGTGTGGGCATCGCTTTGATGTATTGTCCATTTTTGTCAAACCCTGCCCCCAAACCCACAGGGTTTTGAAAGGTACGACCAAAGAGTGTTTGTTGTAAACTAGAGTCTGTTACAAAGTAATGACGTGTGAGAGATCTATTGAGTGGAGGACATACGGCAAAAAAACGAAGTCCCAGACCAGCTAAGGTGTGTGCTGTTTCGGGGTCAAGCTTGAAGAGAAGCTTTTTGAGGGTTTGGTAGCCAAAAATGTTTGTAATGGAAAGGGACACTATGTTCTCCGTAATAAATTACGTGATTATAGCGTAGTATCAATAAAAATAGTGTAATGAGAATGTTCCACCTTTTAAGGTGTCTATATCTTCAAAACTTTTTACCTTGTGATAGTGGTATGAAAGATCGGCATCTATATTGTCAGTAGCGTAGATAATGAGCCCTGCATTAAGTCCATAAAAATATCCATTTGAATCAGTCAGTGCATTATCTTCAAAATGAATACTCCCTACAGAGAGTCCCAAGTAAGGTCTAAACTCTGGCATACCCATAATGTCATCCATAAGAATTTTATCAATCTCCATGGCAAACATTTTATAGCTATGTTTACCAAACTCTACCGAGAACATGGTACGCCAGTCAACGGTTTGCCTTCCATAACGTATGCCTATGGCAGTTTCATTTTGATTACTTGCATTTTTAATATCGATAGATTGTGTCGTTACGGTAACACCAATAAAAGGAAATTCTTCCGCATCTTCTGCAAAGAGTGAAGTGAAAATAAATAAACATAAAAGTGTAACTCTTAACATGTATTTCTCCATAAATAATTAAAGTATAGTATCTTTATTTGTGTTAAGAAAGTCTTACTAACGACTACAAGCTTTTGGCTAATTTTTGGTAAGTCGAACATGATTGAAGTAAATATGGATGTGTACCTCTACAAATAATTTCACCGTCTTGAAATACAAGTATAGTATCAGCATCTTCAATGGTACTGAGTCTATGTGCTACTGTAAATGTAATCATTTCATTTTTAAGTGTATGGAGCGCTTTTTGGATGAGGGCTTCACTTTTGTTGTCCAGTGCAGAAGTGGCTTCGTCAAGTATAAGTATATCGGGGCTTTTGTAGAGTGCACGTGCCAAAGCAATACGTTGCCGTTGACCTCCTGAAAGGTTATCTCCACTTTCAGACAATACTGTGTAAATACCCTCTTTCAGTTTTTCAATAAATTCCATAGCATACGCTTTTTCTAGTGCTTTTTGTACACGATTTTCATCTATTTCTTCACCATAAGCAACATTTGCTGCAATAGTGTCATTAAAAATATAAATACGCTGCGTGACATAGGCTATCTTTTTGTGAAGAGAAGGAAGTGTAAAGTTTTTATAGTCTTGATTATTGATAAGAATCTTCCCAGAACTTGGGTCATAAAAACGCACAAGAAGATTGACCAGCGAACTTTTCCCTGCCCCAGAGTCACCTACCAAAGCGATGGATGTACCTTTTTTGACTTTAAGTTCAATGTTCTTAAGTGCAGGTGTGTCTCCATACTGTAAAGAGACATTCTCAAGGGTGATACTTTCTATAGTCTGTTCTAGTTCTATGTCTCCTGAGATTATCTGTGGTTTTGTGTTTAAGAGTTCATGCATGCGTGCATTGGCAGTGATGGCATCTTGAGCATTATTATAGAGAGAAGAGAGGCGTTTTATGGGAGTGTAAAGCATAAAAAGTGCTGTAGCAAAGGCAAAAAATGCCCCAACTGTCATATGCCCATCGATGACTTCTTTCCCTCCGATATAGATAACCAATCCAATGGCAACAGCGCCTAATATTTCCATAATAGGCGAGGTTAGGGCATTGGTTTTAATTTGTTTCATAATGAATTTAAATACATTGTGGTTTTCTTTTTCAAAACGTGTTTGTTCATATACTTGTGAAGAGTTAGATTTAATGACTTCAATATTTGATAAAATTTCTCCCAGTCTTGCAGTCATATCTGCTGTACTCTCTTGTGACAGTTTGGAATATCGACGCATTTTTTTTGCCAAAATGGTCAAAGGGAAAATGGCCACAGGCATGATAATAAGAAAATAAACAGAGAGTTTTGGACTTTCGTAAATGACATAAGCAGTTAGAGCCAAGACAGTGAGGGTTTCACGTATAAGATCAGGTATGATGTTTGCCACAACAGTTTGGATACGCGTGATGTCATTGGTGACACGTGAGAGGATTTCTCCTGTGTGGATTGTTTTAAAAAAGTTCATATCCATATAGCATAAATGAGAAACGAGCCTGTCACGCAGTTTACGTACGACATCTTGTCCGATGTATGAGGTATAGTAGGTTTGTATATATCCACCTATCCCTTTAAGAGAAAATACACCGATAAGAAGAAATGGCATAAGTGCCAACATTTGGCTATCTTTGTTAATAAAAACATCATCTAGTACTGGCTTGATGAGCTGTGCGGTACCTGCCGTACCTACAGCAACAGCTATCATCCCTAAGAGTGCAAAGAAAAACTGTCTTTTATAACCGACGAGATAGGGCAAATATTGTTTTAAGAGATTTTTCATGATTTATGCTTTTTCCCACAGAGTACCATCAGCGGTGTCCATAATGTTGATGCCCAAGGCAGTTATCTCATCACGAATAGCATCTGAACGTGCAAAATCTTTTGCTTTTTTGGCTTCTAGCCGCTGGGCGATGAGCGATTCTATTTGTTCTTTAAGGGCAGTATCTACACCTATTTGAAAGTATGAAAAAGGCTCTTTGCCACCAAAGCCAAGCAGTTCGTCTATGAAATCGATATTGGCCAAGGTCTCTTTTTTGAGTGCCTTATCTTTGGGGTTTGCATCTAAAGCATCGTTGGTTTTGGCTATCATCTCATCTATATGTGAGAGTGCGATAGAGATATTGAGGTCATCTCCCATAGCATCGAGCAGTGCTTTTTTAAAGTTTTTATTTGGCAGACTTGCTTTGCCTGGAGAAACACGTTTTTTAAGACGGTAGAGTTTGTCCAAACGTTTTTTGCTAAGATGCAGCTCCTCTTCTGAGAAGTTAAAGTCGTTTCTGTAGTGTACAGAGTTGAGGTAATAGCGCAATACTTCGCCATCATAGAGTTTCAGAGCATCTTTAAGAAAAAAGCTGTTGCCCAGTGATTTGGACATCTTCTCTCCATCTATCTGTACAAAACCGTTGTGCATCCAGTATTTGGCAAGTGCGTGACCTGTAGCACAGCGAGACTGTGCTGCTTCATTTTCATGGTGAGGAAAGAGCAGGTCTGCACCACCTCCGTGAATGTCTATACTATAATCGGTATCACCTGTAAAGTGTTTTTCTATCATGGCAGAGCACTCTATGTGCCAACCGGGGCGACCACGCGAAAAAGCAGCATCAAAACAGATATCTTCTTCTCCTTTACATGCTTTCCACAAGGCAAAGTCTTTAGGATTTCGTTTTTCAGAGGTGTGTTCTACACGGCTTTGGCTCTCTTCATCTTCAGCTACACGAGCAGAGATTTCTCCGTAGTGTGCGTCTTTAGCAGTGTCAAAATAGACATCACCAGTAGAAATAACATAGGCGTAGTCTTTGTCTATAAGCTTTTGTATCATCGCTTCTATGGCATCTAATGATTCGGTAGCTTTAGGCTCTATATCGGCGCGTTGTATGCCAAGTGCAGCCATCTCTTCGAGGTAACGCGTTATGTAAAAAGAGGTAAGCTCCTCTATGCTTTTACCTGTAGCTTCTACTTTTTTGATGATTTTGTCATCGATGTCGGTAAAGTTTTTCCCCATTGTAACAGCATAGCCATGTGCTTTAAGTGTGCGAGAGAGCAAATCAAAGGCTAAAGATGAACGGGCATGACCCAAGTGTGCATCATCATAGACGGTTGGCCCACACACATAGATGGATGCTTCATTGGCTCTGATGGGTTCAAAAGGAAGTTTCTTTTTTTGGACGCTGTCGTAAATGTGCATAAGTAGTGCAACCTTATTGTTTAGTCATGTGATTATAGCAAATTTATCTGATGAGTGTGAGTAACCATTTATTCAGTAGTGTCATAAGTATATAAAATAGAATCATACTGAGTACAAAATAGAGTGATTTTTTAGAGTTAATAATCTCTAAAAACTTGTGGGTACCTACTTCTTTTACGGTAAAAAACAGAAGGACAAAACCTCCTATGCTTCCTGCTAACGCTAAACCAGATGCTCCCATAGAGTGCATAAGCAGTAGTGAAGCACTCACAGAAGTGACCAGTGAATAGACTGCAATCTTGGCTGCTTTCATGTGTCTGTGAGAGGCATATAAAAAGAGTGAAAAAAGCTTAGCTAGTCCAAAAGGAAGTAAGCCTACCATGTACATTTGCAAGACACTGACAGTTTTGAGTGTTTGTGTTATGTCGAATTTCCCTCGTTCAAATAAAAGCCACACGATGGGTTCTGCTAAAACAATGCCTCCTATCATGGCGGCTCCCAGTAAAAAGCTTAAAAGCCAAAATGCTTTGTTTAGGTGGGTATAGGCTAACGTCTCATTGTTATTTTTAAGGGCTTTGGAGACAGCAGGAAAAAGTACTGTAGCCGTGGCGATGGCGATGATAGCAAGAGGTAACTGAAAGACACGATTGGCATAAAAGAGATATGAGACTGACCCTGTCATAAGAAAGGTTGCAAGTATCGTGTCAATAAATGCAGAGATTTGTGGTGTAGAATTACCCAGTATGCCTGGTAAAAAAAGTGTTTTAAAATGTTTTTTTTCTTCAAGTACATCTTTTTTTTTGCGGTATTTCCATCCGCCTAAAAGCATTTTGTGTAGGTTAAGCTTCTTGATGGTGACAACATGGGCAAGTACTTGTAGTGCACCACCTATGAGTACAGCAAAGCTTAGTGCATAGGCGACTGTTTTTGGGTCTTCTTTCATGTAGATCCACAAGGCTGTTATCATGGCGATGTTGAGTAGGGCTGTAGACATAGCAGTGGTGGCGAAGTGCTCTTTGTACTGAAGGAGGGTAGCTAAAAATGTTACCACAAAGATGAGGTCTAAGTACCAAAAGTTTATGGCAGTCATAGTAGAAGTATTAGCTATAAGTTTTGCGTCCCACCCCCATGCGAGCAGTGTGGTAATGGGCTTGGGAAAAAAGGTAACGAGCAGAGAAAAAGCTATAAGAAAAAGCAAAAAACGTAAAAAAATTGCTGTCGCAAAGACACCTTTATGTTTAGAGGCGATAAAAGAGGGCATAAAGGCTTGTGTAAAAGCACCTTCTGCAAAAATACGGCGAAAAAGGTTAGGAAGTTTAAAGGCAACAAAAAACATATCTGACCATACTGAAGCTCCTAAAGCAGATGCCATAAGCACATCACGTCCTAGACCTGTAAGACGAGAAAGTAATATCCCAAAGCTGTTGGTAAAGATAGATTTTAATCGCATAATATTCTTTGTTTTAGATTGATAGTATTGTATCGTAATATTGATATAAAAGAAAAATATGTCAATTTGCCATATTTTTACTCTTTGTTTCTAATTCTAGCTATAATTTAGCATAAAAATATGGAGAAGATGATGATAGTAGGCATAGAAGGAACAGTAGAACGCAAAGACCCAACGTTTGTGCATATCAATGTCAATGGGTTGATTTATGAAGTGCATGTGTCTATAAACACTTCCAACAGTATACAAGATACAAAAGTAAAACTTTTTGTCACACAAGTTATACGTGAAGATGCAAACCTTCTTTTTGGATTTATGGATACCAATGAAAAAAAGATGTTTGACACCGTACTTAAAATCAATGGAGTAGGTCCTAAAGTTGGGATCGCCATTTGTTCTACCTTTACACCAAGTACCTTTGCCAAAGTAGTGGCTTCTAAAGATGTAAGTATGCTAAAACGAGTGCCAGGCATAGGACCAAAGGCAGCGAGTCGTATATTGGTTGAGTTGGCAGATTTTATCGTAGATGGTAACGAGGAGAGTGGTCATTCAGGAGCACTGGGTGAAGCGGTAATGGCTCTAGAAAGCTTAGGGTTTAAAAAAGATGCCATACAAAAAGCACTAAAGGGAGCACATGGAGATACAAGTACCTTAGTAAAAGAGGGGTTAAAAAAGCTACAAAGATTGTAGCTTTTATGTAATCAAATTTGTTTTAGTTTTAAAAGGAAGAGAATCAAAGGAAAATCATAACTAAAACAAACAAAGTATATCAAAGTTGCATTACTGAAGTGCTAGTACTGTGTTAGTTAATTGTTACTACCAAAATTTATATCCAACTTTAATATTGAAGGTATTATGTACATCTTCATCAATCTCTGTTGTGTAAGAGATGGTGCTAAACCATTTTTTGTTTATCTGATAATAAAGTGTCGTTCCTATGCTCCTTGCTGTGTGTTCATTGGTAAATTTACTTTCTGAGAGTCCAAATGTTACATTGGCGTACAAATGTTTTGTAAAAAAGTATCCGGTACCTATGTAAAAATTGTTTGTATTTTTTAGCGGTGTGATAATTTGTTTATCTTTTATAAAGGTATGACTTAGTCCTGAAAAAAAAGAGAGGGAGCGTGTAGGATAATAACTTAATGAAGAATAAAGCGTATAGTCTGCTCTGTTACCTTTAAAATTATAGGTTGGTGCTTTTATACCAACACCCAAGCCTAATTTGAGTTTTTTGGTAAGCCTAATTCTTTTTTTGATTGTAAAAGAGGTATCAAGCATACCATTATTTGTTTTATGTGAATAATATCCACTGCGTAATGAATAACTCCAGTTGTTATGATAGTAGCTAAGTTGTACAGTAGTAATATCTTGTTTTTGCCTTCCTGCTAAATTTTCATTGATGTTAAATCCATAACTTAACGTGAGTGTTAAACTGTCATATTCTGTTTCCTCGGGCAAAGTAAGTATAGTGGTCGTGCATCCTTGAGCGTTGACTTGTGCCAAAAAAGGGGTATGAGGGCATTTATCACGATAATCAGGTACACCATCAAAATCTTTATCACTTATACCTTGGGCATAACTAAGTGTACTTGCAAATATACCTACTGTTAATAACTTTTTAGTCATTATCATGTTCCTCTTCATTTCTTTCTGATGTCTCATCTTCGATATGCTCCTGAGTCTGGTTTTCAATATGGGTTTCAACACTGTTTTCTACTTCATTGTCGGTTTGGGTTTCAACATTGTTTTCTACTTCATTGCCAGTTTGGGTTTCAACACTGTTCTGTGTTTCATTAGATGTGTGGCTTTCTATGTTGTTCTCAGTTTGGGTTGCTGTATTGTCATCTGTGTTTGCCTCTTTGTTCCCATCGGTAATTTCTTCTTCATATTTACTATATCTATGTGCGTGTTGTCGAGTGAGTTCTTTCAATGTAGATTCTGCATGTTTGTTGTTATTAATAGCTTGTAACTTGTTAAGTGCTTCTATACGTTGGGTTTCATTCATTTGTATAATCTCACGTTTAAAAGCATTCATAAGTTTAAAGCGTTCTGATTCAGAAGCTTTTTGGATAGCTTCAATCTGTGTATCTATCTTATTTGCATAAAGTGAAAAGGATAAGATAATACAACCAAGGAGTATGTATATATATTTCATTTAATCTCCTTTACAATACTACTAAAATCCAAAGTAACTGTAGTGCCTTGTTTCACTTTGCTTTTGATTGTCAAATCTATATGAAGGCTATGTGTTAATTTTTGGACGATATGTAGTCCTAAGCCTAAACCTCTTTCTTGTTCTTTATAGTAACGATCTAAAACTTTTTGTACATCATGAATACCTTTACCTGTATCTTGGATGGATAATGTATGTTTAGTAACAATAAGTTTTACTTCACCATTGGGTTTGTTGTATTTTGCAGCATTACTTATGAGATTATCAAGTATTCGTGTAAGTAACTCTTCGTTTGCAGTAATAACCAATTCATTATTTTTTTCATAAACAAAATGAAGTTTGGGATAGATATTTTCTATAAAAGACAAACGTGTTTTTGCTAACTGTGCTACATTAAATTCTTTATTTTCTGAAGGAGAATGGTGTAAAAAACTTTTAAGATTGTTTTGTAAAAGCAAAATGTTGTCTATACCATGTGACATTTTTTGAAGATAAGGATCATCACCATGTTCTTCTTGAAACATTTTCATGTTAAGAATGATGGAGGTAATAGGAGTATTAAAATCATGTAAAATATCTTTTACAAATTCATCATTGATATGCAATGCTTTTCGTATAGGATTTAAACTATAGAAGGTAAAAAAGAGTGCAAGTACAAAAAGAAGCATTGATGCCAATATAAATTTGATAAGTAGATGTTGCAGGATATTGTGTAAATCTCTTTGATAGCGTGTTTCTGGATAGGAAAGTTTTATATAAAATTTTTCAGAATTAGGAATAGGAAAAAAACTATATAGACCATGATCATCAAATAATTCATTTAATTTTTTTTTATCTTTAGGTGTAAAGAGATAAGTAAATTGTGGACATTTCATAGTGTAGTTGCACACATGCATGGTTTTAAAAAGGTTTTGTTTGTATTCACGTTTTTGTGTATGATAGAGTTCAAAAAAAAGCAAAATAAGTAATACCTCCAGTAAAGAAAAAAAAACTAAAAAGTTTTTAGTAAGGGATTCTCTTTCATATCTTTTCAATGAGATACCCTTGTCCGCGAATATTGGTGATAGACACACCTAAGCGTTGTTTTATTTTGGTAATAGCCACACGTAAAGCTGTATCTGAGACATGTTCCAGGCATTCATAAAGTTCTTCTTTGCTTACAACATTTCCACAGTTTAGCAAGAGTTTGGTAAAGATTTTATATTGGACATTACCAATATCTATAACAGCACCATTTTTGCGTAATACTTTTGCTTTTTGATCGTACTCTACATCACCACAAAAAAGAATCTCTTTTTTGAGCTTTGCTTTGAGCCGTATGAGTAATTCTTGAGGGTCAAAAGGTTTTTTGATGTAGTCTATAGCACCGAGTCTAAAGCCTTCAGAGATCGAGTGCATGTCTGTCAATGCGGTAATAAAGATGGTAGGTGTGTTGTCTTCAGCATGGCGCAAATTATCTAAAAATTCAAGCCCACTTCCTTCTGAAAGATTGATATCCAAAAGATAAAGGTCATACTGCTTATGATAGGTAAACTCTTCTGCTTCTTCCATCGTATGCGCCACATCAACAGTATAGCCAGCACGTGTAAGAAAAAGAGCCAATGTTTCATTAAGTATTTGGTCATCTTCGAGAAGTAAGAGTTTCATGTGTATATTACCTTATTGTCTATTTTAGCATAAAGTGACTCACTTTAGAAGAATTGTAGCGAAGAGAGTGTTAAGGGAGTGTTAGAAGGAAATGATGTTTATAGAGTCATAAGTGTGGGTGGAGAAAAAAAGGGAGAGGTTCTCCACCCACGTAGAGAGTGTTTATTCTCCGTTGGGTCCATTATGACAATCATAACAAGAGACTTGGTGGTCTTTTGTTAATGTTTTTTTGCCATGTTCTATACTGAGTGTGCGTGTGGTAAACATTTCAGATAGGGCTGATCCTCTGTAGTTATTTCCATGACACACTTTACATTGCGCTGCATTGTTTTCAGCTACATCTTGGTGTGCACTGACCCATGATTGACCTACTGGGTGCATACCGTGTGGTCCGCCAGTGACTGTGCGTGGTACAGAAGTGTGACATGAAGCACATTCACCTAGTTTTCCTGCATGACCCTGAATACCTACTGCAAGCAGGTTGTCGGCTTCATGTGCAGGATAGATGGCGTGTGGTGAACCGTGACATGCTTCACACTGCAAACTTCCATGACCTGTACTAAATCTATAAAGACTGACACCAGGTGCAGGTGTATCGGCATTGGTAGCGAAGCGTTTGTCAGACCATGTTTTAAGTGCACCACTTAGTGTAACAGCGCTAAGTTCACGTTTTCCATCATGATGACATGCTTGACAGTTAGGTTCTTCGAACCATCCTTTTCTTGCAGTGCTACCTACTTTTGACATAGAGCCATGACAGCTTTGGCACTGCATGCTATTTTGACCATTGGCATCTTTGGCATCACCCATAGCACCTCTAAGACATTTGGTAGTGGCACCTGGGTGACAACTATAGCAAGCACCTCTGTTTTTACTACTGTCCATAGAAAGGCTAGTATATGGGTCTATAACATGAGCATGGTAGCCATGCATTGCAGCAGTAAATGCTTTGACATTTTTAACACCTGAACCTGGTAGTGCATTGGAGCTGTGGCAAGAAGCACATAAGATAGGTGTACCTGCTTTTACAGTAGCTTCAAGTCCACTTGCATTATAGTCATATCCTTTAGCTTGTAAAGCAGTAAGATTGTCTTTAACCGCATTTGGTATACGCTCATCATGCAGACGAAGCACATTGAGTTTAAAATCTTTTTCTGAGTCTCCATTATTTACCCATCCTGCAGTTGGTTTGGCTTTTAATGCTGAAGATCCAGATGCATGACAACGTTTACAGTCCATTTCATCACTGACAGGAAGGACTACTTTAGCAGTAGCGAGTATTTTGCCTTGTGTATCTTTTGCAGTTACTTTTACAAGAGGATAGTAGTTTTTTGTACTGTCATCATTATAGGGAGTAAGAGGAAGACCTTCGGCTTTCCACCATTTTTCTTTTGTGTCAAAGGTCATTTTTTGTGGGGTAGTGCTTGGTGTTTTGTTTCCCAAGAGACCGACATCTGGTTGGAGGTTTGATCCTGGGAAAAGTTGATTGCTAAAGTTCCAAAAGTTTGTTTTGTCTGCGCTTGATGTATTAGTTTTTCCATCTGTGCCAGTGGTTGCTTCATATGTAAGTGTGACACCTGTTGTCACTAAACCTCCATTCTTGTCTTTGA
>JALSSQ010000103.1 GCA_026984165.1 Sulfurovum sp. | reverse complement strand
GAAGGTGTAGTCAATATAGTTCCAATTGAAGGAGGGCTAAAAATTAATTCAAGAAAAGCCCAAGGAGAAGTAGAGAGATATGAGTTTTATCGTTCTACACAAAGTGGAACATTAGGTGACAAAATTCATACAGATAGCATAAATACTTATGAAGACAAAGAACTAATTGATGGCACTACATACTATTATACGATTAAAGCTTGCAATGAAGCTGGCTGCGATGCATCAACACAAGATTATTATACTTATAACGACAACAACCAAACAGACCCAACCCAAGATCCAAATAAAGTATGTGTATCAAACTATTTCAAATACTATGGTGATGGCAAGATACACGATAGCCTAAAGAAAGGCGATAAAGATGCACAGCTATATAGCGATGGCACAAAGCATCAAGTCAAAGAGCTTCAAGAGTTTCTTGAAGCGTTTGGATATAATGTAGGAAGTAGTGGGGCTGATGGATGGTTTGGTAGTGATACCAAAGATGCACTTATAGAGTTTCAAGATGCAAATGGTCTTGATGCTGATGGTATAGTAGGATCAAACACAAGAGAGGTCATGAACAATACAAACTGCTATGATAAATAGATATTTTACTCCTTTGGTATAATACTACCTACCAAAGGAGACACAAACCAATGAAAAAGATAACACTGTCCATCATAGTAATTATTGCAATAATCACAGCATCTTTATTACTCACAAATCAAAACCAAGCCAAAGGCAAACAATCAAAAAATCACCCAAACCACAACACCCCACCAAAAGCCCAAATCCAAAAAGATATAACCCCTGTAGCAGACATAAAAGGTTTGAAGTTTAATATAGATGCCATAGAGGTAAACAAAGATACAAATATAAGCTATACCATAACACCTATATACGATAAAGGTAAAATACCAAAAGAGCTAAAAGAGCTTAAAGGTTTAGAGATAGTATCAGATGTAGATAACTCTATAAAAGTAGATTATCAAAACAAAATCCTAACAGCTCTAAAAGATATAAACCTTACACTAAAAGCCAAGATAGGCAATATTATATCAAATCCTCAGATACTTAATGTATATTGGGAGGTAAATGGACACAGATTACCACCTGAGCCTGATCCAAAAGTCAACAACGCTACACTGCTTGGTGTGGATGTCAACCATAATGGTGTCAGAGATGATGTGGAGAGAACCATCTATAGATGGTATAGCAAAAAACACCCCATATATATAGCCATAGCTATGGAGGCAGCCAAGTCATATCAGATGAGCCTAATGGGACCTGATCATTATGAAGAGGCTCATAAGTTGATTAGTGATGTGATTGGGTGTGAGAGTTATTATACTCTTTTTGCAGATGGTTATGGTGAAAAACTATTGATAGATAGGTCTGAAAGACCTGATGGGGATGGATTATTACTTCAAGTGCTAAACACAAAAGCTAGAGCAAAGGCATATGCTGAGTATGATAAATCACTAAGTGGCAAAATTTATAATGGAGGATGGCCGAGTGATTACAAGAAAAATTGCCCTGAATCTATCAAGGAGGTGCTAAAATGAAATTTTTAAGATTGTTTATACTTATTGTTACTATTAGCACTTCACTGTTTGCAGCAAAGACTGATATATATTTTGGAAATGGCATAAAGACTATTGAAAGGGATGCAATAATAAAAGGGGTCAGGCGTTGAATATCCACCAATCTTTTCTACGAATCCAACAGCAACAACTTCAAAATAGCCATACGCATAAACACCCCATTTTTTACCTGTGTAAGCACTTTACATCGAGGGTCTTCAAGCATTTCATCACTAATGTCTATGTTCCTCATCACAGGGCCGGGGTGGAGAAGTAAAATGTCTCTATTTTTCATGCGTTCTTTGGTGATGCAGTATTGTCTTGCGTAGTCAGCGTAGTCTTCAAAAAGCTCTTTTTCGTGGCGTTCTAGTTGGGCACGCAGACTCATGATGACATCGACTTTATCTATGACATCTTCTAAGTTTTTATACTGTGGCAAGTCAGACTCTGGCATAAACTGTTCCGGGGCTACAAGCAGCACGTTTATGCCCATGCGTGTAAATAGACGTATGGCAGAGCTCGCTACACGAGAAGAGATAATATCTCCTACGATGGCAATGGTTTTACCTTTGATATCGCCATTAAAATGCTCTACCAACGTAAAAAGGTCTAGCAGTGCTTGGGTAGGGTGGGCGTAGTTACCTGCGCCTGCATTGATGACGGGACTTGTCTGCATGTCTGCTAGGAGTTGGGGTGTGGTATTTTCAGCGTGACGGACAATAATGCCATCTGGCTCCATCGCACAAAGGTTGGCAAAGGTGTCTTGCAAGCTTTCGCCTTTTTTTGCAGAGCTTCTGCTTGGATCCAGATGCACCACAGAAGCCCCTAGTCTTTTTGCTGCGACTTCAAAAGAGCTACGTGTTCTGGTACTGGCTTCAAAGAAGAGCGTAATGAGAAGCTTGTCGCGAAGGAGTTGTTGTGGACGTTGCGCTTTAAAACTTTTGGCATCATGTAAAAGCTGTGCTATTTGTGCATCAGAAAAGTTGTTGGTATCGACGAGGTGTTGCATGGGCATCCTTAGAGAATAATTATGTGATTATATCGAATAATAAATGAGTATATAATTTATGTTATAATTAACCCAACAACGACGAAAGGTAGATATGAAAAAAGATGATATTATTGCTTATCTAACTGAAAAACAAGCATATTTTCTTGATACCTATGGAGTATCATTTGTGGGTATTTTTGGTTCTTTTGCTAGAGATGAAGCGACAGAATATAGTGATATAGATATATTGTATAACATACAAAAAGATGCAAAATTATCTCTTTTTGACTACCTAAAAATAAATCATCAGTTAGAAGCGTATTTTCAAAAAAAAGTTGACCTTGTTAGAGAAGGTACACTTAAGCCAATGGTAAAAACATATATAGAAAAAGATTTGATGTATGTTTAAAAGCAATAGAGACTATAAGTTGTACTTGCTAGATATTTTAGATGAGTGTCAAAATATAAAAAACTTTGTTGATGGTGTAGAGTATGAGGCATTTTCTGAAAATGTAGAAAAAGTATATGCTGTAGCAAAAGCATTTGAAAATATAGGTGAAGCTGTGAAGCAAATACCTAAGGAATTAACCCAGCAATATCAAGACATTCCTTGGAGTGATATAGCAAAAATGAGAGATGTCCTTACTCACCATTATTTTGGTTTAGATGATAGAGTATTATGGGATACACTAGGTGAAGATTTTGATAGGTTTGAAGCAGCGGTAAAAGTGATGTTGAAAAGTGTAGAATAACAATAGATGAAAATTCTTTTTACAGGCATAATTATTTTTCTAATCTCAATGTTAGCGCTCTTCTACCAATATCATAAAGAAGAAATGATTTTAAATACAGCAATTTTTGATTCAAAGTCAAGTATATATTTGTATGCACTTGAGCAAAATAAAACAGATTCTCTAAAAATGTTG
>JALSSQ010000102.1 GCA_026984165.1 Sulfurovum sp. | reverse complement strand
GCTCTGCATCGTAACTTAGCCAGTTTTGTTTGCGTACCCAAGCCCTTACAGATTGCCACGTGGCAAAGCCATCTTCTGGAGCTTGAACACTGGTAGAACCAAGTAAAACAAACTCTTGATGCAGTATCTTTTCATTGTACATACTAGAGTGAGAGACCTTTTTATCACTGATGAGTACATCTATCTTCCCATTTTGTAGCAATGTTTCCAATGCTGTATGCTCACCAAAATGCACATCTACTCTAAATGGCAAGGTCAAGACTTTAGAGGCTAACACTTTGGCATAAAAAGCACGTGGTACGCCTATACGAAGGAGTGCTTCTTTCTCTTGGCGTTGGAGTATAAAGTCTTGTGAGACAAAGTCTAGCCAGTCAAAGGAGTCTGCTACTTTGGTGTAGAGTTCATGTCCATCATTGGTAGCTACCATCTCTCGTGGGGTACGTTCAAAGAGTTTGACTTGAAGCGTTTTTTCTAGTGATGCCAACTGCTGACTAGCCGCTGGTTGGGTGATGTCACAAAGTACCGCTGCCTTAGAGATAGTCCCTGCACGGTAAATAGCGATAAAGGTTCGATAAAGTTCTATATTAACCATAAATAAATTTATACCTTTCTATTAAAAATATAATTTGACATTATATCAAGTTGTATCATATAATGCTACCAAGACGTCATAAACCCAAAATAAAATTACAAAAGGAAATAGTATGAATACCGTTATCGCAATTCTCATTATAGTGACAGGAAGCTCCAAAATGAAAAGTGGAGACCAAACAGGTGTATGGCTAGGAGAGTTCGCTGTACCCTATATGAAGTTCAAAGAGGCAGGCTACAAAGTCACCGTAGCAAGCATACATGGAGGCAAAGTACCCATAGACCCAGCCAGTGTAGATGCCAAAAAACCTGAATGGCAAGAGGCTATAGAGGTACTAAAAAATGCATCAAGCCTAGAGAGTATCAAGACGAATGACTATCAAGCTGTGTATGTACCAGGTGGTCATGGTGCCATGTTTGACTTGGCAGATGATGCTAAGGTGAAAGATATACTAGCTCAGTTTGCTAATGAGGGTAAAATAGTCTCAGCCATCTGTCATGGTCCAGCTGCTCTTGTAGATGTGAAGCTCAAAAATGGAGACTATCTAGTCAAAGGCAAAACCCTCACAAGCTTTACCAACAAAGAAGAAGACGAAGCACAAAAAAGTGACAAGATGCCTTTTATGTTAGAGACAAAACTCAAAGCACAAGGTGCGACATTTGAAGCCAAAGAGAACTGGGAAAACCATGTAGTAGTAGATGGCAACCTCATCACAGGACAAAACCCATTTGGGAGTGCGAGTATTGCTGATGCGATTATAAAGAGCTTGGAGAAGTAGACATGAAAATATTTAATAAAATATTCAATACTGATTCTAATTTAGCTTCTCTATTTTTACGTATTAGTTTTTCATGGATGATGATTCCTCATGGGGCAGGGAAACTTTTTGGATTATTTGGAGGCTTTGGTTTTGAAAAGAGCATGCAAATGTTTACTACACATTTTGGTATACCATGGGCTATTTCCCTATTTGTATTTTCTGTAGAGTTTTTCTCTTCACTAGGTATTTTGATTGGCTTAAAAACACGCATAAATGCTTTTTTATTGGCTAGTACAATGTTTGTTGCAGGAACATTTCATATAAAATATGGATTCTATATGAACTGGTTTGGTAAAAAAGCAGGAGAAGGTTTTGAATTCCACATTTTAGCCGTTGGGATGATGTTGGCATTAATGATGATAGGTGGAGGAAAATATTCTCTTGATCAAAAATTAATAGAATACAAACATGGAAAATAGTATATGATCTCATCTAAACGATATAAAATAATATTTGCATTTATCATGTCATTATTAATGTCCTGTATAATGTCTTTGATTGTTACTATTCTAAATGTAGGTATGGTTATAAATATTGTGATTATCTGGTTAAAGGCATGGAGTTTTTCTTTTATCATTGCTTTTCCTATTATCGTAATTATTTCACCACTCGTGCATAAACTTACAAAAAGTGTCCTCAAAGAAGAAGATACACATATCAAAAAGGAAGAAAATTGAAAAAGTTACAAGAAGAAAAAATGGAATATCTAGTAAGTGGTCAACGATATATAGGTATTTTACTAAAAGCCTCTAGTGAAGAACCAAAAGCTGCCGTAGTATTGTTACCTGATTGGCGTGGTCAAAGTAAACTCGCATATGAACATGCAAATCACCTTATAGATTTAGGATACACTGTTGTGATTGCTGACCTTTATGGTGATGGATTTACTCCTAACAGTCCAACAGAAGTAGGACCGTTGGTTAAACAACTTATTGAACAAAGAGTCGAGAGTGTACAAATACTTGTTGCATGTACTAAACAATTAAAAACTATAATTTCCTCTAACACTCCTATCTTCCATCTTGGATTTAGTGCAGGTGGAATGATTGCTCTAGATTATGGAAGAATGGGTGCAGACAGTGCTGGCATTATTTTGTGTTCTGCGTTACTTAAAACGGCATTACCAAAAATGAATCAACATATCCATGCACCTATACTCATACTCCAAGGGACACAAGACGAAGTATCCCCAATGCATACTATCCTTGAAATTATTGAAGAAATGGATAAAGTAGAAAATGACACAAATATTCACTTATATAGTCAAACACATCATGCATTTGATAATCCAGAAGCAGGAACTGACCCAAAAGCACGTCTTGTATATTCTAAAAAATCAGCACAACGTGCTAAAAATGATATAGAAAATTTCATTAACAATTCTTTACCTAAAGCGTAAAGAATTTACTTTCACAAATTGGTGAAGTATCTTTAGATGCTCCACCATATAAATCACCCTCTCATATATGCCATGTTACCAATAGATTCTATTTTGTATTCAAATGGCATGCTCTTGAAAATAGAGACTAACGCTTCACTGTCATAGACTGTTGCCACTTCTCCTGCTTTTTTAAGTAGAGAAAGGTACCCTTTTGCTAATACATTATTCTCAACTAAAGAGGTGAAAAATATCGTTCCACTCTCTTGTTTAACACGCTCTAATTCGGTGAGTAATTTCTCTTTGTCATCAAACATATGTAATAGACCTTGTGACATAACAACATCAAAAGCATTATCGACAAATGGCAAATCAAAAATATCACCTTGTATGAGTACAATATGTTCAGGGACTTTCCCCTCACACAAGGCTTCCAAACGCTCTTTGGCTTTGCGTAACATGCCTAAAGAACGGTCAAGAAGTACAATCTGCTGATTGGTCGATGAAGCGTATGCTTTGGCTGTAAATACCAACGAGCCACACCCAGCATCTAAAACTATATTGGCAGAATTACCATTGAGTGCTTCTACACAAAAGTCATGATAGTTCGCCACATCATTTCTCCAAATCAGTTTGTTATACAAGCCATTACCAATGAGTGCATCATAGCCCTTGACCTTGTCATCATAATCACTAGCTCTTTCATCTTCTTTT
>JALSSQ010000101.1 GCA_026984165.1 Sulfurovum sp. | reverse complement strand
TATCGAAGTCATTGCTGTTGACAAATATGAAAATGCCCCTGCACACCTTGTGGCGAACCGCGCTTATGCCATAGACATGCAAGATGAGAATGCCGTACTTGAAATGATAGAAAAAGAGAAACCTAGCTTTATCCTCCCTGAGGTAGAGGCTATATCTATCTCCGCACTCTTTGAGGCTGAAAAACGTGGATTTCATGTCATCCCCAATGCCGAAGCGGTCAATAAAACAATGAACCGTAAAAACATTCGTGTCTTTGCGGCTGAAGAGTTAGGACTTAAGACTTCTAAGTATGAATTTGTTACGACATTAGAAGGGCTTAAAGAAGCTTCCCAGCGCATTAAATTTCCCTGTGTCATAAAACCTGTGATGTCCTCTTCTGGACATGGACAGAGCATCGCCAAAACGGCTGATGACATAGAAAAATCATGGGAGATAGCCAAAGAAGCTAGAGGTGATGCCTCTGAGCTCATCGTAGAAGAGTTTGTGCCATTTGACTATGAGATTACCCTGCTTACGGTACGTAACGAAACAGGTACGGTCTTTTGTGACCCTATAGGGCATATACAAAAAGATGGTGACTTCATCCTCTCATGGCAACCGATGAACATGAGTGATACTGCACTTCAAAAAGCCAAAGACATCGCCAAAGCAGTGACAGACGGTCTGGGTGGTCGTGGTATTTTTGGTGTGGAGTTCTTTGTCAAAGGCGAAGAGGTTTACTTCTCAGAGCTTAGCCCTCGTCCACATGACACAGGCATGGTGACACTCATTACCCAAAGCCAAAGTGAATTTGCACTCCATGTAAGAGCTGTACTTGGATTACCGTTAAACTTCACCACGTACAATAGCGGTGCTTGTGGCGCTTACAAAGCCAAAAATGAAAGCCATAACCCTATATTGCACATACCAGATGATGCATTTTCGGAAAATTCATTTGTGAGAGTCTTTGGAAAACCTGAGTCTCATGTGGGGCGTAGAATGGCTGTGAGTCTTGTACTTGACAGTGATATAGAAGCTGCCAAAGCCAGAGCCACTGAAATAGTGAGTCAAATATCAGACAACGAATAAGGAGTGAAGATGCGTTTTTTCTCTCGTGTGTTTTTGCCACTGCTGTTACTGGGATACATAGCAACAGAAACCTATCTCAAACTTCAACATACTTCACTGTGTGGCGAAGTGGGCTGTAAACTTGCAGGCGAACTACTCAATTTTGATGCCATTTACCTCAACTACTTTGGTTTAGCTGGGGTATTTGCACTCATAATTCTTGGGCTGCTTTCCTTTAAAAGCAAAATCTATGAGACACTCTATTTTATAGCTCTTTATGGTGCCATAGCCTTTGAAGCAACGATTATCAGCTACCAGTTTGTTGCCAACCCTGAGCCTTGTATCTTCTGCTTGGGCGTTATCTCTTCTTTGTTGCTTATTGCTCTTTTTTCTCATGCAAAACACTTTGGAATTACCCTTGCCACAGTTGTTGCTATATTTACAGGAATGCACACGCTGGGCATTAGCAAAAACAAAAACTTTATGCTTAAAAATGGTACCTACCTCATACATTCACAGAGCTGTCCACACTGCAAAAAAGTCAAAGCGTACATGAAAGAGCATCATATTGACTATACACCCATCTCTACCAAAGAGGCGAGTGCTAGAAACTTCTTGAAATTTACAGGGATTAGAAGTATCCCTGTGCTTGTTCTAAAAGAAAAATTAGAAAGAAAACTCATCGTAGGAGACAAAAAGATTATCGCCTATTTTGAAAGTAAACATACACCTCAAGCAAAGTCTATAGAAGAAAAATCACCTGTACAAAGTAGCGTTACGAACCCTCTTTCCGGAGGACTGAGTAGTGACTTTCTCTCCGCTGGTGGAGACGATGAAGGCTGTGCTATCACCATCACAGAGACACCTAGCTGTGCAGAGACAAATAACTCAAATAAAGGTGAGTAGATGAACATTGTACTTTTAGATGCAAAAACTTTGGGTGACGACCTAGACCTGAGTGCATTAAAACAATTAGGCACACTCACACGCTACGATACAACAAACAAAGAGGAAACCTTGGCGCGTATTATCGATGCCGATATTGTTATTACCAACAAAGTTGTCATCACTGCTGATATGCTTGCACAAAGCAAAAAACTCAAACTCATCTGCATCGCCGCAACAGGCATGAACAATGTTGATTTGCAAGCAGCAAAATTCCAAGGTATTGAGGTAAAAAATGTCTCTGGCTATTCTACTAAATCTGTAGTACAACACACTTTTGCTATGGCACTGTACCTGTTAGAGAAACTCTCGTATTATGCTGAGGTTGTAGAAAATGATACATGGGCAAAATCAGAACTTTTTACCGATGTTTCACATCCTTTTTATGAGATTTCAGGGAAAAAATGGGGGATCATAGGTTTTGGAAATATAGGGCAGGAAGTGGCTAAAATTGCAGAAGCATTTGGAGCAGAGGTCTCTTACCATTCTACAAGTGGCAATAACCTACATCATGCCTATCCACACAAAAGTTTAGAATTTATACTCAAAGATTGTGACATCATCTCCATCCATGCACCACTCAACGATGACACCTATGACCTCATCAACGAAATTAACTTACCTTACATCAAAGAAAAAAGCATTTTGCTAAACCTTGGGCGTGGAGGTATTGTCAATGAAACTGACTTGGCTTTTGAGCTTGACAGACGTGAGATTTATGCAGGGCTGGATGTACTTGAAACTGAACCTATCACACTGAGCAACAGGCTCAATGACGTTAAACATAAAGAGAGACTACTCATCACCCCACACATCGCCTGGACAAGCATAGAAGCAAGAAAAAAGCTTCTTCAAGGTATTGTGAAAAATATAGAAACTTTTTTACAAAAGTAAGCAAAGGATTTTAATGCTCGATGTGTTAGTTATAGGAAGTGGTGGTGCTGGGCTTACGGCTGCTTTAGCTGCCAAAGACATTTCTACTGTAGAGGGTGTAGGCTTAGGCAATGCTTCCATTTTAGTAGTAGGAAAAGCCTACCCTACCAACTCCCAAACCTCCATGGCACAAGGGGGCATGAATGCTGCACTTGGCAATGTAGGCGAAGACCACATTAGCGCACACATAGCAGACACCATCAAGTCTGCACGAGGTCTTTGCGATGAAGATATGGTACGCCAAATGTGTGCCGATGCACCCAAAACTATAGCGTGGCTAGAAAGCATAGGTGTACCTTTTTCAAGAATAGACAATACTTCGGTGGCTGAGCCTGTCGAAGCCAATATCGGGGGTCAGGTGATTCATGATTCATCGCTTGGCGACAAATCACAAATCACCAGACCCCTAGATACTATCAAAACCATCGCCCAACGTCAAATGGGAGGAGCATCTGCCAAACGCGCCTGCTACGCCCAAGACTACACAGGACTCAAAATCCTTCATACCCTTTACGATACCTGCCTCAAAGAGAACATAGACTTTTTAGATGAGCACTATTTTCTCAACCTTATCGTAGAAGACGGC
>JALSSQ010000100.1 GCA_026984165.1 Sulfurovum sp. | reverse complement strand
CAAAAAAGAGCAGTAATCCTAAAATGATTAAGAGGACCAATACAAACAAAAATATTTTACGTAACCATAACAAAGGAGCAAAAAATAATTGATTTTTCATTAGAAAGATTGTCCTATTTGAAATGATATACCATACTGTGATGGTTTGTTTACATTAAAACCAACATCAAATTTAAAAGGACCTATAGGTGTTAAATAACGTACACCAATTCCTGCTGAAGTAATGATATCTCCTGAAAAATCATAACTTGCTTCATTAAGCATCGTATTATCTGTAAACACTGCACCATAAAGATTACCCCACAGAGGATAATCTGCTTCTAACGATACATTTAACATGCTCGATGCACCTGCAATACTGTCTGAAGTAGAAGAAGTGATTACACCAATCGTGTTAAAACCATAAGCACGGTTTGAAAAGGATCCTCCTGCAAAATAGAGTTTTGATTCAGGCAGTTCTTTAGAACTTTTATCTACCACGCCAATTTTAGTTACTGTGGCCAAAGTTAATTTATCGAAGGTATGAATCAACCTGCCCTCAAGTAATATCTTGGTATATGAAGTAGCATTTGGTTTATAAGGTACCCCATACTCAAGTGAAGCTGCCAAATAGTAGCCATATTTAGGATTGAGTTTATCATCTCTTGCATCATAAACTACATCAACATAAGGGTAAAAAAGTAAAAAACTCCCTTCATTTACCGCTTGAGTTAGTACCTCATTTTTTTTTAGATTATCTATAAGAGAAATTTTGATATTTTCTATCGCAAAACCTCCTCTTAATTTAATACCCCCTTCATTATGTTCCACATAAAATTTACCAAAACCTTTTTCTTCTTGAAAACCTTTGTATTCAAGATTGGAATATCCAAACTTTGTACCAAAATCTATTCCATAGCCAAAAAGAGAAAAAAGTGCAGGCTTATAATATTCACCGACTGCTAATTGTTCTCTTTGGGACCATGAAAATTTGATTCCTGCTTGTTGTGCATTACCAAAAAAGTTTTTCTTAATGAGTGAAGCATGCACCCGTGCACCTATATAAGTATCGTACCCGATACCACCCTCAAAATGATAGGCATCTTCAACCTCGGACAAGCTAATATCTATAGGAACTACATTAAAAATCTTCCGATCTACATTCACCTTGACAGAGTCAAAACTGTTTAATGCATAGATACCATTATATGTCTCTTTCACTTTTTTAGGATCAAAGCGTTCCCCTTCTTTTGTTCTTACACGAGAGAGGATTACGTCTTTATCTATCGTCTTTAGGCCTTTAATATTTGCTTTTCCAAAAGTACATACACCACCCTTTTTTAAAACATAATTCAAATCAACTTGATGTTTGTCTAGATCAACATAGGCTTTGGTATCAAGTTGATATGAACAGTATCCCTTATTGAGTAAATCTTCTATAATGGCGCTTTTTGTTGCAATAAAATCTTTTGCTCTAAAAATAGATCCTTTTTTAGACAAAACAAAAGATTTAATAGCATAATCACTCTCAATATGAATGTTTGTAACGACTACAGGTTTCTTTTCTGTAATCATTATATCAACAGTTGTATTTGTCTCTTTGATTTTAAATGTTGCATCATAAAATCCTTCAGAATCATAAAAACTTTCCAATGTAGCTTCTAAAGTAGGAATTAGTTTATCTTCAATACGAGGAACATCTTTTTTCCAAAAGGCAAATATGCTCTTGGTTTTCACTCCCAAGACTTTCTGTATTGTCACTTTATCAAAATGTTTTTCACCATGTATATGTATCACATGACTAGGAAGTTTAAGCGCCTGTGCATATATATAATGCATCATAAATAGCGTGATAAATATGACCAGTTTTTGTTGCATAAAACTATACTCCTAAAGAGATATCATAACAAAAACAGACTAACACCATACTGTTACACAGTTACTACACGATTAAGGTCTAATATTAGATAATGATATATTTAGGGAGATATTTTAATGACAAAAACATCAATACTCCAACAGCTTACTGCTGCAAAAAAGGCACATCTACGCTGGGTAAAACGGGCAGACCATCTTATCAGTGGTTTACCAGTAGACAAGGAATTTATACCATTAGAATCTACAACATGTGATTTTGGCATTTGGTTCTATGAAGAAGGTGCAAAATTACGCTTGGTACCAACAATTGACAATCTCATCAATCGTATAGAATACCACCACAATGAGTTGCATGACGCCTATATGGATATATATAAAATCTTTTTCATTGTACCCCATCAGCGTTCTTTATTGCATAAAATCTTAACATTTAACAGTAAAGAACTCTCTACCGCTGAAAAAGAAAGTGCCAAAGCGCATTTTAAATATCTTAAACGTTCTTCAGAAGAGCTTCTTGCCGTATTGGATATTCTTGAAGAGAGAGTACAAAAAATGAATCCAGTTGAAATAGAGAATTTAAAATAATCATTTCAATAAATCTTTCACACTTTCAAGCGGGTCTTTCCCCTCTTCTATCATCGCATACACTTCTGCTGCTATAGGCAAATAGATATCTTTATCGGTGGCTATTTTATGGAGTGCTTTTGCAGTAGGAACCCCTTCTGCAACCTCTCCCAACGCTTCTAGTATCTCATCCATATTTTGACCTTTAGCCAGACCTAACCCTACCCTATAATTACGTGAGAGTGTCGAAGAAGCGGTTAAAAACAGATCGCCTGCTCCGCCTAAAGACAAAAAGGTTTCAGTTTTCGCACCAAAGGCTTCTCCAAAACGTGTCATCTCGACAAGTCCACGTGAGATGAGTGCTGCTCTTGCATTGTTTCCCAGCCCCAACCCATCACACACACCTCCAGCGATGGCTATGACATTTTTATATGCCCCAGAGACTTCAGCACCGACCACGTCATCACTCACATAACCTTTTATAAATGAAGGCAAAGCATCTGCATACTGTTGTGCAAGTGCTATATTGCTCGAAGATATCATAAGTGCAGTGGGAAGAGATTGTTCTACCTCCGCGGCAAAAGACGGACCAGAAATAAAAGCCAATCTCTCTGCACTCACGTAAGCACCATACACTTCATTGAGAAAAGCGCCTGTACTTGTTTCTATCCCTTTTGCAGCTACAAGAATGTGTTGTCCATGATCTACAAAATTTTCTTTCATCCAATCACGTACAAATTGCGCAGGGATTGCCATGATGAGATATTTGTAGCGCAAGGCTTCATCTATAGAAACAAAATTTTCTATCGCTTTGGTGTTCCGAGACGAGATAACCACTTCATTGTTTTGTGAATAAGCATGATAGAGTGCTTGACCCCATTTTCCTGCACCTATAATGGCCATTTTCATTTAATTTTCCTTCTTTGATAACAATGTTTCAAACGCTTTTAATTTTTCTTTATCCCCAATACAAACGATAGTGTCGCCACTGTCCAGCTTGTGTGAAATACCAGCAGTGACAAACACAAAGCTATGCCCCAATTCTACATCTATCATACCCACCAAAAGTACCCCATAGGATGCAAAATCTATATCATCAGCCA
>JALSSQ010000099.1 GCA_026984165.1 Sulfurovum sp. | reverse complement strand
TATTCAAAAGGAAACAATGCAGATAATTTTGTTACCCTGCATGGTGAATTAAAGGTGTTGGGTAATTTAGGTGGACGATTGGAATATACCAAAAATATTTCTGAAAACCCACAGTTTTCGACTGAAGATATTAGTCGCTATGGGTTATTTTTGACTTATACATTGCCTATTTTACCTTCTGTATCTTTGACCCCTAAGTTTGGTCTGGTTAAAACAGATGGTGCTTTTAAAGTATTGGAAACACTCAATACGATTAGTAAATCATCTACTGATTTTACATATGGTATGGAAGTGAATTATGATTTTAATGATCAAGTATCTGCATTTGTAGGTTATACAGATTATGGGAATACTTTTGATATTAAATCGTTTGATACATCCAATTTGGATACATCAAATTATACTGTTGGCATCAAAATACACTTGTAAAAGTGTTATTGTGCCAAAGTATTTTATTTCTTGGTATTTATTTTTTTCAGTTCAGCTTCTATCATCGCTTTCATTTCTGGCATATGTTGCATCATACGGCTTTGACCAATTTGTGCGGAGGCAGCAGCAAGTTGAGGCATGATTTGTACTGTTTTTTGACCAAGTGGAGATTGGTAAAATTTGTTTAGCTCTTTAAGCTCTTCTACGGTGTAATTTTTTGCGTAGAGTGCAGCGATGTCACCCTTTTGTGCTTCCCAGCCCATGTATTTGGTAAAAAATGCTTTAATAGCAGGTTCAATAGCTTTAAGCTCAGGACGTGCCTGTATTTGCATTTGTGTAATACGTTCTATCATGCCTTCATAGCTTTTTTGCATATTCATAGTGGCAAGAAGTGTCAATGCTTCATTGTTTGCCATGTGCGCAGATATAGTCGTTTTTGGTGCTTTTTTCATGGAAGCACCACATTTACCTGATGCACATTTTTTGCTTGTTGGTGCAACTTTGGTTGCGCCTGGTGCCCCACCACATTGTGCGCTGAGTGAAAGTGGAAGTGCAAGTGTTGCTGCTACGAGTAGTGTTTTTGATGTTGTTTTTAACATTATTTGTCCTTAGGTTTTAAAGTAAAATGATTATAACTTAGTATTGTTAATGATTATATGAGAGGATGATATATTTTGATGAAGAAGTGAGCTAAGGTAGCCTAGAGTGACTACCTAGAGAGTTTTTACATATTGCCCCCACACTTACCTTGACCACATTTCATGCTCTTAGGTGTTGCCTTCTTTGCTGCTTTATCACCTGCGCATTTCCCTGCACTCTTTTTTTGGTGGTCTGCACCACATTTTGATGTTTTGGGAGTTTGGGCTTTCATTTTCCCACCACATTTACCTTTACCACATTTCATACTGTGACCTTTTGCTTTACACATCATATCCATATCATTTGGATCCCATTTACTTGTAAAGTTGTCATATAACCAGTTGGCTACGGTATTTACCTCTTCTTGAGACATACCTTTACCAATAGCTGGCATCACACCAAACTTCTTTAGTGCCATAGGCATACAGTGTGATTTTTTTGCTGAGGGGTTGACGATGTAGTCTTTCACAAAAGCAACAAAGGCAGCCTTATCATCTTTGAGTTCAAACTTGATTTTAGCAGAGACCTTACTCATAGGTGGTGCTTTCATCGTTTTCATCATTTTTTCTTTCATGCTCATGCGTTCCTGTGGCGTCATCGCCATCATTTTTTCTTTGTCCATCATGGGTTTCATTTGATGGCAGAGGGCACATTTGGCTTCATAGATTTCTGTACCTGTTTGTGCATTGAGAGCAACAGTAGCGAGTAGCCCTGCGAGTAGTAATTTTAGTTTCATTGTTTGTCCTTTAGTTTTTATATGTGAAGTGTAACACACTTACGTGTATGAAATGTGTATGCTAAAACCAAAACCTTACACCCACAAGAAAGTTCGTTTCATTGAGTGGATTATAATCATAGGTCGTTCCGAAGTTTTTCTCCCATGTTACACCGATGTATGGAGCAAATTCACGTTTTATTTCATAGCGTAAACGTAAACCTGCTTCTATATTGGAGAGTCCTGAACCTATTTGCAGGCTTTCGTCATCTTTGCTATAGAAGTCTGCTTCGAGTGAGGCGGTGAGTATGAGCTTTTGGGTAAGGAGTGCTTCATACTCTGCATCTAAACGAAGTCCTACATTGCCATCACCATTGACAAGAAGTGCCGCACGTGTTTCAAACCAGTACGGTGCTAACCCAGAGATAGCTATCTCTCCCCATGTTTTGGAAGCATTGGCATTTTTATCATAAGCAAGACCTATTTGTGCATCCCAAAAAGGTGCAATGGCACGAGAATAGACAATATCATTTTGGCTACGCTCCAAGCCATCAGATGTGGCTTCGCCGTCACTGTAGAGATAGAGTTTATCAATGTCATAGCCTATGTAGAAACTTCCTTCCCATGCACGGGTATTTTCACTGTTGTTAAGCAGTTCAAATCTGTCCATAAGCAGCATGGTTCTCAGTGGGTCATCACCACCACCTGCATAGGCAGTTTGTGAAAGTCCAATACAAGCGAGTGTTGTTAAGAGTATTTTTTTCATATGTTTCATAGTAATTTCCTTTATGCCACGACAACTTTTCTAAACATACCACCCATGTGGTAGAGCATGTGACAGTGGTATGCCCAAAATCCTTTGGCATCTACGGTGACACGGTAGCTTATTTTAGAGCCTGGTTGTACGATGACGGTATGTTTACGTACCAAGTGGTTGTCATCTCCTGTTTCTAGGTCAGACCACAAGCCATGCAGGTGCATAGGGTGGTTCATCATCGTGTCGTTGATAAACGTAATGCGCAGACGTTCCCCATAGTGAAACTGTAGGGGTTTGCTGTCTGTATATTTGATGCCATTAATCGACCACATATAGCGATCCATATTGCCTGTAAGATGCAAGACTATCTCTCTGTCTGGCTTTTTGTCATGCTTGGTGGAGTATCTGTTTTTCAAGTCTGCATAGGTAAGCACTTTGCGTTTACTGTGACGCAGACCTGCCCCTGGGTCATCGAGTCTGTACTTTGGAGACTTCGCAACCATCGTTGTCTGTACGCCTTTGGCATGAGGCAGTGGGGTGATAGGGTACTTTTGGTCTTCCATGGCTTGCCATTTGTACTTTTTCATAGACTTTTTAGGCATGGTCATAGAAGAAGAACATTTCATACCTTTACCCGATTTACTTTTCATACTCCCCATATCCATACCCATATCGACCATACTTAACACAGGTTTGGCATCCATCTTAGGTGCTGTTGCCAAACGTGATGCATCAGGCGTAAGTGAGCCTACCACATAGCCAGAACGCTCCATACTTTGTGCAAAGAGTGCATAGGCTTTGTTATTCTTAGGCTCGACGATGACATCATAGGTTTCAGCTACACCGATGCGAAATTCATCTACACGCATAGGTTTGACATGGTTACCGTCTGCTGCGACAACGGTCATCTTCAGTCCAGGGATGCGTACATCAAAAAACGTCATCGCTGCAGAGTTGATGAAGCGCAGGCGTATTTTTTGACCTTTTTTAAACAGTGCAG
>JALSSQ010000098.1 GCA_026984165.1 Sulfurovum sp. | reverse complement strand
TAAATGCTGAAGATGAAGCGTTGAAAGTCAATAGACTTCATACGATTGGGTCTGTGTATAAGACGTTTAAGGGGATTGCAGATATTCAGGAGATTACGGTTTAGGATTTTGACTGAAAAATAAAAACAATGTATAATGGATAAAAAGTAACAAGGAGCATACTATGACAACCTTACTTGAAACAGCATTTGAAAAGGCATCTTCCTTATCACAAAAAGATCAAGATTGGCTTGCTTCATATATATTAGATGAAATATCATACAAACAGAGTGATACTTTTCTCGAAGATAAAGTATATTTAGAAGGTATCTTGAAAGATATTGATAATGGTACAGCAAAACTCTTAACACATGATGAAATATGGTCACAGATAGAAGCTTCAAAATAAATGTACATTTACTACGACGATAGGTTTATTGAACGTTATTTAGAAATATATCAATATAGAGCAGAAATTTTCGAAAAAGAATTAAAAAATGCTATACTTGGTGCTACACATTATCCTTATAAACATAGAAAATCTAAATATTTTATGTCAGAAAATATCAGAGATTTAATTTTTAAGGGATATACAATTCCTTTTAGAATTGATGAAGAAAATAATAGATTAGTTATTTTATCTATTATAAAATATCGAAATAATGTCTAAAACCTACGACACAATCATCGTCGGAGCAGGCATTGCAGGGGCGACACTGGCCTATGTCCTCACACAACAACATCAAAAAGTACTGGTACTAGACAAAAAGGGTATTGCTTCTGGTGGCTCTGGGGCTGCGGGGGCTTTTGTTTCTCCTAAGATAGGCAAGGGCTCTGCGCTTCAGACGCTTACCAATGAAGCGTTTGAGTATGCTAAAGACTTTTACCTCCGTACCTGCCCAGAGCACTTTCACCAAACAGGCGTGATACGCATACCCAAAGATGAAGCAGATGCGCAGAAGTTTTTTGAGTATGAAAAGTATAATGAAAACAGCTATGAATGGTACAGTAAAGAGAGACTTCACGCTTTGGGTATAGAGGCAGGGTTTGATAGTTTCTTTTTTCCTGAAGCAGGGGATTGTGATGCACCTAAAGTATGTCAGTTTTTACTCAGTGATATTGAAGTTCGTATTGAAGAAGTTCTTCAACTTCAAAAAGAGAATCAACTGTACCAACTCCTCACTCCTCACTCCTCACTCCTCACTAAAAATGTTGTTTTAGCCACAGGCTACGAAAGTACACTGGCAGACTTACGCTACATGGGCATACGAGGCACATGGGGTACGCGTGAAGACTTTGGCTCTACACTAGATTTAAATGTGAGTATGCACCAATCGATGTCTGTTGGGGCTAATGTAGATGGTATTATTAAACTGGGTGCCACACATGAGAAAGAGGTAAAAGAGGTTGTGTCTTGTAGTGAAACACAAGCACTCACACTTAAAGAAAAAGCTTCATCTCTCATAGATACTTCAGACTTGGAGCTAAAAGAGGTGTTTTGTGGGATGAGAGCAGGGTCTAAAGATTATTTTCCACTTGTAGGGAAGGTGATAGATGTGCCCTATATGTTAGAGACCTGTCCTGCTATCGTACGTGGGGCAAAACCGGTACTAAAACATATCGACAATCTCTATGTGCTCAATGGCTTAGGCGGACGAGGTTTTGTCTTTGCTCCATTGATGGCAGAGATATTGGCAAAACATATGACACAAGGTTTAGAGATAGACAAACGAGTCAATCCTGATAGACTCTTTTTGAAGTGGTGTAGGAAATTAGGGAGCAGGGAGTAAATAGTAGGGAGCAGGGAGTAAGGAGTAGTTAAGGTTAGATATGAAAAATTACCTACTACCTACTACCTACTACCTACTACCTACTACCTACTACCTACTACCTACTACCTACTACCTACTACCTACTTATCCCACATTTCCCATAAAGGTTGCTCGCTTATATGAGGGAAGCCATCGAGTATCTCTTCTGGTTTAAACTTCGATTTGTAGTCAAATGCCTTGCAGCCATCCACCCAGTAGCCCAAGTATATCCATGGGAGTTCCAAAATGCCTGCGAGTTTGATTTGATAGAGTAAAGAGTAGGTGCCCAAAGAGTAGCGCGCATAGTCTGGGTCGTAGTAGAAGTAGATAGCACTGATACCATCATCGAGTACATCAATAAGGTCAACTCCTACAAGTTTGTTATCGATGACATAGAGTATCTCTTTACCAAAATCATGTGCACCTTCAACAAAGTTTTCATGGTATTCTCTTTGGCTAATATTTCTGTGTGTCCAATTGTCCTTTTGATGTTTATAGGCATGATACTTGTTATAGAGGTTGATGTGTGCTTGTGTAAGTGAGGGTTTTTGGACGATAATTTTTGTGTTGGCATTACGTTTGATGGCTTTACGTTGGGATTTGCTGTAGTGATAATTTTTTACATCAATACGAATACTTTTACATTCATTGCATCCATGACATATAGGATGAAAAAAATATTTACCAAAACGTCTCCACCCTCTTTGGATAACTGCTGTAGCAAATTGTTTAGATGCCGATTCTACATATTTGTAGTTCATGCGTACCATATTCCCCGGGATATAAGCACACTCATAATCAAGCATAGAGAAATCTGTAGATGGTGGATTAAGTAGGTCTTTATTTAATTCTTCGTTCATAATCGAGATTATACCCAATTTGTTGTAAAATTACTCAAAAATGAGAGGTTATTGATGTTTCTTTACCAGCCTACATCAGGGTATTGCTATAACAGTGACTCTATTTTTCTTTATGATTTTATCTCAACATTTAAACCTAAAGGAAAGTTACTTGATGTGGGATGTGGGGTAGGGGTTATCTCTTTGTTGCTTTCTCGTGATTTTAATATAGAGACAAGTATCATTGATAAGCAAGAGAAGATGCTTGAGTACGCAGTACATAATTATATGCTCAATGGTTTAAAGGCACAAAGCTATTTAGATGACTTTATGGTATTTCAGACAGAGGAACGTTATGATTACATTATCTCAAACCCTCCTTTTTATGATGAAAATGTACAACAAAGTGAAGATACGCACTTGAATATCGCTAGATATGCACATCATTTACCTATAGAAGGTTTTGTACGGCGAGTGAAGACTTTTTTAAAGCCTAAGGGCTGGTTTATCTTTTGTTATGATGCAAAGCAGGTAGATGTGCTTTTGTATCATCTCAAACGCAATGGTATTAACCCAGAGAAAATACAGTTTGTACACTCTAAAATAGACAGAGAGTCAAAACTGGTCATGATAGCAGCACGCAATAATTCAAAATCAATGACACAAATTTTACCTCCTTTTGTGGTTTTTGATGGTAAAAGTAACTATCAACCAAAAGCACAGTATGCATTTGATAAAGCAAATACCCATAGTATTAAAGGTGATTTTTAATGGAATTTATGACACACGAACAATACAAGTATAAATTTGACCCCTCTGCATGTGAAGCCTGTGGTGGACACTGTTGTACAGGAGAGAGTGGTTATATCTGGGCGAAATACAGTGAGATAAAAAATATGGCAACCTTTGTTAACCTTTCGGT
>JALSSQ010000097.1 GCA_026984165.1 Sulfurovum sp. | reverse complement strand
AGAGACAATAAGCTTCACTTGCAACTCTACTATGCACGGTACAAAGATATCTTTGATCTTGATAAACTCGAGGACTACAGTGGATACCTGAGTTTTGTCAACACTTATGAGAAGTTTGATTTTTACAATGCAGTAGTTTGGCACCAAAACAGTATAGATGACGTCAACTACTTTGATGTCACAAGCTCCATCTCATGGAATGCCAGTGAAAACTTAACATTTACGCTTAAAGGACAAAACCTTTTAGATAAAGCCAAAGAGACAAGCCTTTTTAGAATCAATCCAACAACAGGGAACTTTCTAAAACCACTCTCCATCTCTCCTATAGACCAGAGAGTGACACTTGAAGTGGAGTACACGTTTTGAAAAAGATACTTGTATTGTTTATCTTTCTCTATGGGCATCTTTTTGCACTGGATAAGGAGAGTACACTTAACTTGTATCAGCATGTTTTTAGCGCATTAAGCTCTGCACATCCTGTATTTGTGTATGTAGAAGACCCTGAATACAAAGCGGTCTTTGCAGATGCAGACACGATGGTACTGGCAAAGCGCATGGAGGAGGCAGATGTGATTTTAATCACCAATAGAAGGATGTTTGATAAAGTGCTACATCAAAAGGATTTACATCTTTATCAAGATAAAAAAACACTGCTGTTTGCTACGGATTATCACATTTTAAAAGATTCCAAAGAGGTGGTGGGTGCTTTGTATTGGAAAAAAGGACGCTCGCAATTACTCTTTGTTAAAAATCGCTTAAAAGCACTGGGAATTGTACTTTCTGGGGAGTATCACAAATATATTATTGAGGCACTATGAGAGAAGAGTATTTTAATAAATTTATCATCTTTTTGCTGCTTTTGCTTATCAGTTTTGCTTTGTTTTTACAACTCAGTACACAAAGAAGTACCGAAAAACTAAAACAAGAAGAAATAAGAAAAGCAAAACAACATGTAAGTAATATAGCAAAACTGATTCAACTACGTACGCAGAACAAGATAGAAGAGACACTCAATCAAAACGCCCAACTAAGAACACAACTGAATGAGGCACTACATACATTTTTAACCCAACAGTATCAATATATTTTTGTTTTGAAAAAAAAGAAGCAGGGAAGATACGAGTTTTTACTTGATGGATCAGAAGATCCAGAAGAGTATCATAGTTTATTTCTCCCACATAGTAAACAATTTGACACGGTGTACAAAACAGGAAAAATGCAGGTAGTCCAACAGCAAGATGAAGTCAAAAACCTTTGGTTGTCACTTTTGTATCCCATTGTTACCAATCATAAAACACAAGCGCTTTTAGTACTTGATTTTTCTAAGGCATATGGAGAAAAATTGAGTCATTTCAATTCGCCTCTTATGTTTGTGACACGACTAATGCAGTTTTTTTTACTCTTTAGTATTTTATTGTTGGTATATTTGGCTTACAGGTATTTCAAGGCACGTAAAGCTCTTATAAAAGACAAACTCACTTCAGCTTATAGTAAATACTATCTCACAGAGCTTTTTAATAAAGAGGATCTTAACGGCTATCATGCTGTGCTTGTAGATATGGATGAATTTAAAGAGATCAATAAAAAATATGGCTTTGTATTTGGAGATAAAGTGATTGTACTTTTTGTGCAGAAAATGTCAAAAGTACTGCCTGATTCTGCAAAGATAATACGTTTATCAGGAACAGAATTTTTTGTATGTATTCCTAAAAGAGAAGGAGAGATTGACTCTTTGGCAAGTATGTTGTTTGAGACGATGAAAAAACAGACATATACTTATGATGATAGTGAAGAGATAACGCTAAGTATCTCTATGAGTGCAATGAGCATACCTGAAGATACAATCTCTATACATAATATACAAAGACGCTTAGATGAAAAATTACTTGAAGTAAAGAGTAAAGGGAAAAATGATTTAGGTATCATCGATACAAAGAATTTGGAAGCAATCAGATACAGTAATGTAGATTACATTAAAGAGGCTTTAGAAGAGGAGCGTTTTTTGTGTCTTTATCAGCCTATATGTGATACACAGAGTAAAGAGATTGTCAAATATGAAGCATTGGTCAGGATGATAGACAAAGATGATGCAAGCAAACTTATATCACCATTTCATTTTATGGATGTTATTAAGGGTACGAGTCAATATATCAAGATGAGTAAATTGGTTTTTCAATATGTTTTTGAAACTTTGGAAAAACATCCAGAGATTAAGGTGAGTGTGAATGTTGATTTGGATGATTTAAACAACAAAGAGATGTTAAATCTTATACGTGAATATTTGAAAAAGCACCATAAATTGGCAGAAAGATTGACTTTTGAAATTCTTGAAGAGCATGAAATTAAAGATTATGATAAAGTGCAGGATATATTTAAAGAGTTAAAGACCTACGGTTCAAAAATAGCACTCGATGATTTTGGAAGTGGGTTTGCAAGTTATGGATATCTTATTAGACTAGATATAGACATTTTAAAGATAGATGGTACACTCATCAAAGAATTGCAAAAAAATCCACTACGGGCTAAAGAAGTTTTAAGATCTATCAACGAATTAGCAAATACTTTTGGTTATGAAGTCATTGCCGAATTTGTTTCTCATGAAGATATTTATGAAACAGTGAAGGAATTAGGGATAGCTTATGCACAAGGATACTATTTGGGAGAGCCTCAACTTTTAGAGAAATACATCGTATAAACGGCTTAATACTTTTCTTTATTAAAGCTATTTGGCTATAATATTTGACTTTAATAAAAGAGTAGATAATGGATAAAGAGTTGAAGCAACATGAGGTGAAATATTGTCATGCAGATAAGGTAAATAAGCCATGTTAAGTGCAGTAGAGAGAAAAATAGAGCAGTTTATAGCAGAGTTGGATGATAAAAAAGCAACACAACTTTATGCTCGATTGCCTCATGGAAAAAGATTGCGTGCTAAACTTATTTTGACCATAGCAGGTTCTTCTTTGGCAGTGGTTAAGACAGCGGCTATTGTCGAGATGATACACGCTGCGAGTCTTTTGCATGATGATGTGATAGACGATGCCTATACACGCCGTTCCAAGCCCTCTCTTAATGCACTTTATGGCAACAAAACGGCTATTATGTTAGGTGATGTTCTTTATGCAAAAGGTTTTTTAGAGTTAAATAATATTAGTCCAGAGGTGGCTAAAATGGTCTCCAATGCTGTTGTACAACTTAGCCTTGGTGAACTCAAAGATATTTCGCTCTCCAAAACCTTTAATACGGATAAAGCTGAGTACCTTGAGATGATTTACCAAAAAACAGCCTCACTGATGGAGGCCTGTGCAGGAGCAGCTGCTTTGCTTTCAGGTAAAGAGAAAGATGCCTACATGACCTACGGGCGTAACCTTGGTATCGCGTTTCAGATGATAGATGATTTACTCGACATTACCATGGATGCTGAAACTTTAGGCAAACCTGCACTGCATGACTTTGTAGAGGGGAAGACGACACTTCCTTACATGTATCTGTATGAGGCGTTGGATGAGGCAGATAAAGCAAAGCTTAGCTCTTTGCATGGGAAAGTGCTATC
>JALSSQ010000096.1 GCA_026984165.1 Sulfurovum sp. | reverse complement strand
TCTCTTTGGAGATTGTACATTCTGTTATTTTCTCTCGTGTAGAAGAAGCACTTACTCTATTGGCAAACTCACTTGAAAAGTCTGCACTAAAAGAGCAAATAGGTGCAGGTATCATACTTACTGGGGGTATGACCAAGCTTAAAGGTATAAGAGAATTGGCACAGTCTATTTTCCCTGCTATGCCTGTACGTATAGCCAAAATAGGTCAAGGGATAGAAGGACTTTTTGATGAGCTTAAAGATCCTGTTTATTCAACCGTACTTGGTTTACTACTATATAAAGCAGGTGAGCATACTCAATATGAAATAAATTTTCAACAAGATTTACTGCACTCTAAAGATGTGCAAGAAGAAAATCTCAATGATATAAAGATTGCAAACACTATCAATGAGATAGAAGATATAAAATTAACCAATAAACAAAAAAAAGAGATAAAAACAGAAAAGCTACAGAAACATGCACAGATTGATCCTGATGCATTCTCTTTTGATGATTTACCAGATATCTCAGAAGAGAATCATAATCCTATTAAAAAGTTAGCCAATTGGGCAAAACAGCTATTTTAATGGATACAATTAGCTACATTACTATAAAAGGGGAGAAAGATGGAAGAATTTGAAATAGATATTGTCGAAACAAAATGTAATATTAATGGCGCAAAAATAAAAGCAATCGGTGTTGGTGGTGGTGGCGGTAATATGATTAACCACATGATACAAGAGGGCATTCATAATATTGACCTTATTGTAGCAAATACAGATGCCCAAGCATTGGACAGTTCACTAGCACCATACAAAATGCAATTAGGTATGAATGCGACCAGAGGTCTTGGTGCAGGTATGGTTCCAGAGAAAGGTAGAGAAGCTGCATTAGAAAGTTTTGAAGACATTAAAGAGATGCTTGAAGGGTCTGATATTGTCTTTATTTCTGCTGGTCTTGGTGGTGGTACAGGTACAGGTGCTGCCCCTATCATTGCTCAGGCTGCAAAAGAGGTAGGTGCACTTACTGTCTCTATTGTCACAAGTCCTTTTAGATTTGAAGGTCGTAAAAGAACTAAACTTGCAAAAGAAGGTTTGGAAGAACTCAAACGTGAGAGTGACTCTATTATTGTTGTTCCTAACGAAAAACTTCTTTCCATTGTAGAAAAAAATCTTGGAATAAAAGAGAGCTTTAGAATGGTAGATGATATTCTGGCTCAAGCTGTAGGTGGTATCTCAAAAGTCATTCTATCTCATGGAGAAAACGACATTAACCTAGACTTTGCTGATGTTAAAACAGTCATGTCTCATAGAGGTCTTGCTCTTATGGGTGCGGGCTATGCAGTAGGTACAAATGCAGCCTATGATGCAGCCAAGGCAGCCATTGAGTCTCCATTACTTGACAACATTTCTATTGATGGTGCGATGGGTGTACTTGTGCACTTTGACATTCACCCAGATTATCCTATTATGGAAATTGGTGAAGCGATGAGTATCGTTGAAGAGAGTGCAGATGAAGATGCATCTGTTATTTTTGGTACAACAACAAACGAAAATATGGAGCTTGATGAAGTGCGTATCACTATCGTTGCAACCGGATTTGAAGATAAAAATGCTATTGCTGAGCCTACTACAATCAAAAAACAAGAAACGCTTCTTAACTCAAATACACATAATATTAATACTATTGCATCACTTGGTGGTAGAAAAGTTGTAGGTGGATATGATGACAATGAAGATATATTGGATGTACCGACATTTTTACGAAAGCAAATGGACTAAAACGTATACCTTCTGCCCCTTTTTTTAAATGGAGAAATACTTCCTTCTCTGTTTAAACCTCCTTCACCCCTCAAATATTAACCATTTTTTGTTATGATTCTTCAAAAGATTTTTTAGGAACATATATGAAATATATTACAAAACTTTCAACACTTACAGCTACAGGTTTAGCTGCGGTACTTGTGACAGGTATCACAGGCTGTACACAACAAACCCAAGAACAAGCACAAGCCAAAGGTGCCTTTGTCATCATAGAAGAGACAGCCCCAGGTAAGTACAAAATCAAAGATGAATTTCCTGCCGATGAGACACGTATCGTCCTCAAACAACTCGATGGTGTAGAGCGTGTACTTACACAAGCTGAAATGGATGAACTTGTCAAAAAAGAGGAAGCCAAGATAGATAATGGTACATCTAACCTCACCAATCCCAATGCCCAGATGTCTGGGGGTATGGGATTGGGTGAAGTACTGCTCTCTAGTATTGCTGGAGCAATGATAGGTTCATACATAGGAAACAAACTTTTTGGTAACCCAAATTACCAAAACAACCGTAAAGCGGGCTACAAATCTCCATCGACCTACCAAAGAAGTAAAAACTCTTTTAATAAACCAAGAAAATCACTCACTAAACGAAGTGGCTTCTTTGGAAGCAAGAAAAAAGGTGGATTCTTTGGTGGAAGAAGTGGGTTCTTCGGTGGTTAAGTTACAACAAACAACACCGTTAAGTGCTGAATACCTTGAATCACTCGGTTTTGTATGGCATACAGATGCTGACGAAAGCCCATATATCTCAGATACACTTGTAGTACTTACACAGACTGAAGCAGAAGCGTATTATGAAGCGACAAACACACTTTATGATATGTATATAGAAGCGGCCGAACATGTTATAAAGAACAATCTTTTCCATGAAATAGGCATTCCTTTTAACCTTGTAGAGGTGATTAAAGAGTCTTGGGAAAATGATGTGCACTGGCATCTCTATGGTCGTTTTGATTTAGCTGGAGGTATAGATGGTAAGCCCATAAAATTGCTTGAGTTCAATGCAGACACCCCTACAGCACTCTTTGAGACAGCCATCGTACAGTGGGCGATACTCAAACAAAACAACATGGAAGAATCACAACAGTTTAACGCCACTTATGAAGCACTGCTTGAGAACTTTAAAAGACTTGTCACCCTAAAAGAAGATGTGAGTGATTTTGCATCACACTATGAGGGATGGAGATTTCTTTTTACTTCAATCAAAGGCAATGCAGAAGAAGAAAACACAGTCAGACTTTTACAACACATCGCTACAGAAGCCGGCTATGAGACAGCATTTGCCTACATAGATGAAGTGGAGTTTGACAATGAGGGTATCTACTACCAAGACGAGAGTTATGAACTCTGGTTTAAGCTCATCCCATGGGAAGAGATAGCCTTAGAAGAGTCAGATTTGGCGATGCTTTTAACCAACATCATCAAAAACCAAAAAGCCATCATCTTCAACCCTGCCTACACCCTGCTCTTCCAAAGCAAAGGCTTACTCAAAATCCTTTGGGACTTGTACCCCAACCATCCTCTACTCCTAGAGAGTTCTTTTGAGCCACTAGAGGGACAAAAACAGGTCAAAAAGCCAATATTTGGCAGAGAGGGAGGCAATGTCAGTATCTTAGACGAAAACGCTTTAGAACTCCACGCAGTAGATGGCGACTACGCCAACCACAAAATGCTCTACCAAGCCTACACAGAACTACCCACCGATGCCAATGGTGACAGCTACCAAGCTGGTGTTTTCTATGCCTATGAAGCCTGTG
>JALSSQ010000095.1 GCA_026984165.1 Sulfurovum sp. | reverse complement strand
GGACGGCGTGCCAGAAAACAGGAGCATCCAAAAGCACACGAAGAACTCGAACAGATAGTCTTACATCTTATAGAGCGTGAGTACAGTGATGAGATTGAGAGTCATTTGAACCTATCAGAGAAAATATTATTATTGGCACATGCATTTCGTACACGGTTCACTTCACTGGTAGCAGAGTGGATACGCGTGGGGTATTGTCAAGGAAACTTCAACTCTGACAACTGTGCAGCAGGAGGATTTACCCTCGATTATGGTCCTTTTGGGTTTATAGAGCTCTTTGACCCCGCATATCAGCCGTGGACAGGTGGAGGAAGGCACTTTTCATTTCTCAATCAGCCTCACGCAGCAGAGCGTAACTTTTATATGTTTTGTAAGGCATTGGAGCCACTGCTGACATCAGATGAAAAGGCACTTGAAAAACTCCATGAGATACGCGATGACTTTCCTGTGCTTATGCAGGTTCAGATGAAAAAAATGTGGGCGAGTAAGCTGGGACTTGAACATTATGATGCCACACTCTTCAAAGAACTTGCAGAGCTGATGATAGAGAGCTCTGTGGATTATACGATCTTCTTCCGTGAACTCTCATCTGTGCCTGAGGAGATTGGGGTGTTGGAAAAAAGTTTCTATAGCGATATTTCACATAACGATAGAGTGCTTCAGCGCTGGCAGACATGGCTTGCAAAGTGGAGAGCATACATAGCTAGCCATAACAACGTAGAATATAACGCTACCTCAGAAAAATCACGTGAGGCACTCTCACAACGCATGAAAGGAATCAACCCAAAATATACACTTAGAGAATGGCATCTGGTCTCTGCCTATGAGCAGGCAAAGCAGGGGGACTACAGGCTTATACAAGAGCTTCAAGAGGTGATGACACAACCCTACGCAGAGCAGTCTAAAGAGATAGAAGAGAGATATTATGCCAAAAAACCTGTGGCACTTTTTGATATAGGCGGTATCTCACATATTAGCTGTTCATCTTGATGTTTGTTAATCTATTTTGGGTATGATTTTGCACTTTTAATTGAGGAGAGTGTATGGACTTTTCATCGTTGGAGACCTGGGGATATTTGGCAGTTGCATTTTTCTCTTTTGGTGGTTCTTTTTTTATCGTAGCAGCGGCAGGTGTCTTCTCCTATATGGGGCATATGAATCTGGCTACGGCACTTATGATTGCTACAGTTGCAAATTTTATGGGTGATAATTTTCTTTTCTATTTGGGAAAATATCAAAAAAAAGAGATAGAGCCTTATTTTGCAAAACATAAAAGAAAATTGGCACTGGCTACATTGATTATGCGCAAATATGGGGTGGTAGCGATTTTTATTCAAAAATTTATCTATGGGGTCAAGACGATTGTGCCTCTCTCTATGGCACTGGCAAAATATGATTTTAAAAAGTTTGTACTCTTTAATTTTTTTGCATCTATTGTGTTTGTGCTGGTGATTGGGTTGAGTGCCTACTATTCGAGTGAGGCGATTATCTCATTTTTTGGCATCATCAAAGAGCGTCCATGGATCGCACCTGTTGTGCTTGTAAGCATCATAGGAGCCGTCTGGTGGGGTATGGAGAAGATGACCAAAAAGCGCTAGCGTATTCAAATCACCCAGACTATTTTTTACTTTTTACAAACTTCTCAATACGTCTGATACCTTCACGGATCGTTGTCATATCTGTAGCAAAGGAGAATCGGAAGTATCCTTCTGCCCCAAAGCCAATCCCTGGTACTACTGCAACACCAGTTGCCTGAAGTAGCTCTTTACAGAATGCTATAGAGTTGTCTGAGATATCTTTAATGTTCACAAAGAGGTAAAACGCACCTTGTGGTTTAAGCACGGAAAGTCCATCTATCTCATTAAAGAGTCTGACGGCTTCATCTGCTCTGCTCTCAAAGGCTTTTCTCATCTGTTCAATGTCATCATCTACCTTGCCAAGAAGTGCAGGTATGGCTGCTTTTTGGGTAATGGAGTTGATGTTTGAGGTACTTTGTGACTGTAGTTTGTTCATCGCAGCGATGAGTTCTTTGTTGGGGGTAGCCAAGTACCCAAAACGCCAACCAGTCATGGCTACAGATTTACTAAGCCCGTTGATGGTAACTGTACGTTGGTACATATCATCAGAAATACTTGCTGCTGCAACAAAGTCGATGCCATAAACCAGTTTTTCATACATCTCATCAGAGGCTACGATGATATCTGTACCTTTGAGAACTTCCGCCAATGCTTCTAACTCTTCTTTGGAATATACCGAACCAGTGGGGTTGGATGGTGTGGTTAAGATAAGCATTTTTGTTTTAGGGCTTATGGCTGCTTTGAGATCATCAGGTGTGATTTTAAATTTACTGATTTCATCTGTTTCAATGATGACTGGCACGGCTGAAGCATATTTGACAAGTTCAGGGTAGGTGACCCAGTAGGGTGCAGGGATGATGACTTCATCACCCTCATTGAGTACGGCTTGAAAAAGGTTAAAGAGGGACTGTTTTGCTCCATTGCTGACGATAATGTCTGAAGGTGCATACTCTAAGCCATTGTCACGTTTAAGTTTGGTAGCCACAGCTTCAAGAAGCTCAGGAATGCCCGGTACGGCAGTGTATTGTGTAAAACCGTCATTGATAGCTTTGATAGCTTCATCTTTGATGGCTCTAGGTGTTTCAAAGTCTGGCTCACCCGCTGAGAATGAGAGGATGTCTTTACCCTGTGCTTTTAAATCACGTGCAAGTGAAGAGATAGCGATGGTAAGTGATGCAGAGAGTGTTTGGATGCGATCTGAAAGTAGCATGAAAACCCTTATTGTATAATTAGTTTAAATAACTATTATTATAGCAAAAAGAGGTTTATATCTGCCTATTCGTGATGTTTTTAATCCATACTGTGAATAAAGTTATCATAAATCTCATCAAGATCATGGTCTTTCTTTTTAATGCCTTCTTGTTTACCTTTAGGAAGTGCATCTTCAAGTACTTCGATACGCTTGATGAGATACTCAAATATCTCTTTGTTGACATCTGGTATTTTGTCATGACTGAGAGGACTTTTGTCATACCCTCGTTTAAGTACACGAGCAGGGATACCTACTGCCGTACAGTCAGCAGGTACATCTTTAACTACAACAGCATTAGCACCTACTTTGGCATTTTCTCCTATGGTGATATTTCCTAAAACTTTTGCTCCTGCACTAATGACAGCACCTTTTTCAATGGTTGGGTGGCGTTTTCCTTTGTTGGTACTCACACCACCCAAAGTGACTTGTTGGTAGATGAGGACATCGTCACCGATGATAGCTGTTTCGCCTATGACTACACCGACACCATGATCGATAAATACACGTCTACCTATGGTTGCTCCTGGGTGTATGTCTATCATCGTTAAAAACATTCCCATAGCAGAGATAAGACGGGGAATAAAACGTAAACCTTTCTCATAAAACCAATGTGCAATACGGTGAAAAAAAAGTGCCCATAATCCTGGGTAGTTAAAAAACAGTTCAAAGGATGAATGTAATGCAGGGTCATTTTTCTTAACAGTTTTAAAGTCTTCTCGTATGAAAGAAAATAGGTTC
>JALSSQ010000094.1 GCA_026984165.1 Sulfurovum sp. | reverse complement strand
CCATATCAAGTTTACGAGGATTATCTAAAGCATGTTGTATGGCTGTTTTGGTAATTTCATGAAAAACAATACGTGGCAAAGAGAGTGGCTCTTTTTTAATTGCCATCGCAATATGCCACCCAATCGCTTCACCCTCACGGTCTTCATCGGTCGCGATGTAAATGGTTTCTGCTTCTTTAGCCAACTTCTTAAGCTCTTTAACCGTAGGATTTACCTCTCTAGGAATTGAGTATTTAGGAACAAAAATGCCCGCTTCATCTACCGTAATACCAAAAGAACTTTTAGGTAAATCTCTAATATGCCCTTTAGAGGCAACCACTTTATAATTTTTACCTAAGAAAGCCGAGATAGTTCGGGCTTTGGCAGGAGATTCCACAATAATTAAATTTTTCATACATGCACACCATTTAAAATTTTTCTGAATTGTAACAAAAAAATTGATAAAGTACGAATTATTTAGAGAGCTAACGCTTTTTTTGCTATACTATGCCCAAAAAATGGGATAATAATTATGAGTACCTCCGACTTCGCTTCCAACTTCGCGTCATGGCTACTACTTCTACTTCTAATCATACTATCTATGGGAGGACTTTACCTCTTTAAGATAATCAAAATAGATCCTTTACTTAAAAGTAAAAAAACACAACGTAGCAACAAACAAGCTTGTAATGCTGTAAAAAGAGAAATCTTAATAACAAATTGGACTGACTATTTTTGGTCAAATCACATGCGAGCAGCATGGATTATGCTCTTCTTAACCTTTACGACGGCCCTCTCTTTTGCTATCGCTACGCTATGGACAATTATAATGGGAGTTATTTTTGCCATTATTACCTTTTTCTTTATCCGTTTTGCTATTCGTAGTTACAAAGCATTCCCCGACAAAGCAAAAGAAGCACTAAAAGCATTTGAATCGCAAATAGATGCTTCACTCAAAAATGAAATTAGCTTCAATGGGGACAACATTCAAAGTTTTACCGATAACGATGATGAGTTTGATACAGCACCTAAAATTTTCTCTTTTCCTGCAGGTGCTAGTAAAGTTCCCTTTCCCCCTTATGAAAAGGCAGCAGCAAAGCAACCTATTATTGCTACTAAAAAAGTAGATTTTCTCATTCTTTCACGTGAATACTTTAGCATCTGTAAAGGGGCAGCAACCTTTAATCTACTAGAACCAAAATTGGCAAATGAAAAAAAACAGTGTGCAAGAGCCAAAGGAAGTGTGGGAGAGTGCAAAGAACACTACTACTCTCAAATGCAAAATGTTGAGTATGATGACAAAGCAGAATGTATTCGTATTATTTACTATAATGACATGGAAGATGTAGAGTTTAAATGTAAAAAAGCAGCACCCAACAGAAAACCTGCAATGAAAGCCCTAAAAGAAAAACTAAGACTCACCGAGCGTCAGCGTTTAAGAAAAATTGATGAGCATGAAAAGTATGAAAACATTTTAAAACGACGAGAAAAAGAGGAAAAATCTAGCCAAGAGCCAGCAAGTGAAGAGTAAAAGCTTCATAAAATGTTTCATATATACACAGGTAATAAATTTACCAAACTACATAACTTAAAGTGAAAATATAAAGAGATATTCATCATTTATTTTGATGTTTATGCTTTATGGGGCTTTATATAGAAGTTTAATACCCTAAAAATAATAATAAATAATAAAAACAACAAATAAGCTACTTTTATTATTATTATTGTTAAAAAATATACCTAAACCTACTTGACATTTAAAAAAGCTTAGCATATAATTTAAGCGTTCCGAGTATTTCCACTGATAGAAATACCAAAATCTTTAAGGAGGACAAATGACGAAAATGACTAAAAACTCATTATCTACAGAAGTTTCTGCTACGCAAACTTCTCAAGAACAATTGAGTAGAAGAAATTTTTTCAGAAAAGCTGCTACCTATTCAGCATCAGCTGTTGTTGCTACATCTGTTTTAGCACCTGTATCCGTTAAGGCTGCATTACTAAAGAGCAAAAAAGATGATGAGAATATTATGGAAGAGAAACCATGGAGTTTAGAACTAGGGAAACCTGTTTCAGAAGACCTTTATGGTATGCCTTCACCTTACGAGCATAATGTAACACGAAGAGGAACACCTATTTTATCTTCGGGTAATATGCAAGCTTCTATTGCTGTTTCACCAATTCAAGATTTATCTGGAATTATTACGCCAAATGGTCTATTTTTCAATAGATGTCATGGTGGTACACCAACCATTGATCCAAATCAACATAGACTCATGATTCATGGTCTTCTTGAAAAGCCTATTGTGCTTACAATGGACGAACTTAAAAAATATCCAAGTGTAAGTAGAGTTCACTTTATCGAATGTCCAGCAAATGGTGGACCAGAGTGGAGAGGACCTCAATTTAACTCTATTCAGTTTGCAAAAGGATTTATGTCTTGTGCAGAGTGGACTGGTGTCTATATCAAAGATATTCTTAGAGATTTAGGTCTTAAAAAAGAGGCTCTATGGATGTTAGCAGAAGGAATAGATGACTCTCATATGGGGAGAACCATTCCTGTTGATAAAGTTCTTGATGATGCAATGGTTGTTTGGGGACAAAATGGTGAAGCATTACGTCCAGAGCAAGGTTACCCAATTAGACTACTTGTTCCAGGTTGGGAAGGTAACTTATGTGTTAAATGGTTGGCAAGATTAGAGTTTGCAAAAGAGCCATTCTATGCAAAAGAGGAGACTGCCAAATATACAGCACTCACAAAAAGTGGAAAAGCAATCCAACACTTCTATGCTAATGAGGTAAACTCTGTTGTTACATCTCCTTGTCCTGAGAAACCTTGGAAAGATGTAAAAAAAGGTGATATGATAGAGATAGAGGGTCTTGCTTGGTCTGGTATGGGTACTATTAAAGGAGTTGATATCTCATTTGATGGTGGTAAAAACTGGGTAGAAGCTTCATTAAAAGGTTTGGTTCTTGAAAAATCATGGACACGATTCTCTTATATGTATAAGTATGAAGGTAAAGATATACTCCTCTCATCAAGAGCAAGAGACGATGCAGGTCACATTCAACCAACAGTTAAACAAGAGAGAGATACAGTTGGAGTTGAAGGTGTTTACCATAGAAATGGTATTCATACATGGTCAGTAAAAGCAAATGGGGAGGTAACAAATGTTCAAATCTTATCATAAGAGAATTATTTCAAGTGCAGTTGTTGCATCAGTTGTTCTTCTAGGAACAGCTTGTAATGCTTCATCTGATAGTGATAAAAAAGCAGAAGCTCCAAAAACTGAAGCTAAAGCAGTAGATACAAAAAAAGTAGAAGCACCAAAAAAAGCTGAAGCTAAAGCAACTACATCAAACCCATCAGTAGGTCCAGCTGTAGCTGACGTATCAGATAGTGTAAAAAAAGAGTATGCTAATGGTAAAAAAGTTATTGATGGTGGGGTTACCTATCCAATTGTTAATGGTAAAACAGGAGCATACGCTACCAATGAAAAAGCACATACAGCAAAGATTGCTTATGGTAAAACAGCTACTGCAAATGAGCAGAAAGCTTGGGATATTGATGTAATGCCAGATGGTACAGGTCTTCCAGAGGGTTCAGG
>JALSSQ010000093.1 GCA_026984165.1 Sulfurovum sp. | reverse complement strand
AATCATTAGAGGCACTCTATAGGTATTGGCAAAATAGGGATGAGGAGAGTCAAAAATTACTCGAACGCTATGGATTTGACATAGAAGTATTGGAGACATTAAGAAGTAGTAAACAAATAAAAAGTGCAGAGTTTTTCTCTGTGATAGATGGACTAGGCTTGGCACCGAGGGAGTCAGGTGATAACGATTCATTGTCCTTGACAACAAATCATAATCACCAGACCCCTCTACAACCTCTACCTGCAAAGAAAGAGAAGTTTAATGAACGTGTCTATGAAAAGTATTTGCATTTCATCAAAGTACTAGAGCATGAAGAGATGTCACAAAATGAATGGCTTTTTTTATGGTTAAAGTCTCTCAGTAAAGTGACGATGGATGATGTACGTGGTGGCTTGGTTACGGTTATGGGTGTGTTAGAGACTAGAGGTGTAAGCTTTGAAGGTGTGGTCATCGTAGATTTTAACGAGGGAGTAGTCCCTGCGACATCAAGTAAAGACCAGTTTCTAAACTCACAAGTACGAGCCTTTGCCAACCTTCCTACCAAACACGACAGAGAAGCCCTGCAAAAGCAGTACTACAAACGTCTGTTGGAGCAAGCAAAATCGGCTGTTATCCTTTATAGTACCTCAGACAACAAACTTCCCTCTAGGTTTCTCTACGAGCTAGGATTGGGCGAAGCGACACAGACACAAGCGCAGTTTGATCTACTCTATGGCGAAAAAAGTCAGATACAAGCACAGAGTGACCCTAGAGTAGAAAGCTTTGATGCTTCAGCCATCACATGGTCAGCCTCACGGCTTAAGACTTACTTAGAGTGCAAACGCAAGTACTACTACCGTTACCTCCAAAAGCTTCAAGCCAAAAAAGAAGATGAGTTAAACGAGGGTGCATTTTTGCACAGTCTGCTTGACCACTTACATAGAGAGCATGACAGCTACACTAGCAAAGAAGAGATGCAAAAAAATATAGATCTGTTGCTAGATACACTTCTTCCTTTTGATGATGCCTCTACCAACTATAAAAAACTCCTATGGAAAGCAAAGCTAAAGGGCTATATAGCATCACAGATCGTGCATTTTGAAGCAGGCTGGAAAGTAGTAGAGAGGGAAAAAGAGTTTTTTGGCACTATAGGCGGACTAAGCTTCAAAGGACGCATTGACCGCATAGACCAAAAAACTACACATACTCTGGTACTAGACTACAAAAGTGGCAGCACCAAAGAAGCCCAAAAAACCACAAACATAGAAACCCTAAATGACCTGCAAATGAGCATCTATCACCACCTACTGAGCCCAAAGTACCAAAATATCACTTTAGCGTTTGTGAAGCTCTTTGAAGAGGGAGAAATAGAAGAGATAACCGCACTTGAAGAGAAGAATGAAAGGCTTTCAGAAGTCATAGTAGAACTGAAACAAACTAAGGGTTTTGTGGCTGAAAAGTGTGAAGACCTACAGAAATGTAAGTGGTGTGAGTTTACGCTTTTGTGTGGGAGAGGGGAGTATATGTAAGTAATTTGACAATTGACTAATTAAATTGTATAATTTATACAGTTTATACAAAAGGATATGTGATGACTATTACAGCAACACAACTTAAACAACAAACATATCTGCTGGATACTGCAATAAAAGAAGATATAAAAGTCACCAAAAGAGATAGACCTTTTGTGGTGATAGTAGATGCAAAAAAGTATGAAGAACTGCTTAAAAACCAAAAAAAAGAGAAGAGAGACACCAAGGCTTTGCTTGAAGAGTTTAAAAGAGTCAGTAAAAATATTACTGTACTAGAAGACAAGACAATTGACTTATGTAAAGCAGACGAGGAAATGTATAGTGACATTTTTTGATACCAATGTACTTATCTATTTTACCATTAACCAAGATGAAGCAAAATTTGATACAGCGGAGAAAATGTTATATAAGGCTATAGAGGAAGATACGTTTTTTATATCTCCTATGGTTCTGAGTGAATATATATTTGTACTTGGAAAGTATAAGTTAATCCAAAAACATAAAGATAAAGTATGCTTGTTTTCAAAATATGTTAACGGAGCTATAGATAATAAGCTTATAATGGAGGCTTATGAAGTATGTGAACAGATTGACTTTTGTAAAAATATAAATGATGTTATACATCTCAAAATTGCAGAAGCGTATTGTCAGCGGTTAGTCACTTTTGATACTGATTTTAAGAAACTACAAAAATATACAAAACTTGAGATTAAGATATTGTAATTTATGGATATTGGGAAGGATAAATGTCAACACTAAAAGAATTAAAAAAGTATTTGCAGAAGTGGAAATGGTGTGAGTAGGTGCATACTTGACAATATATTGTCAAGTATGTTACAATGAATTTAATGATGTACAAGGAGTACCCAATGCAAGCTATCGTTTATTCAAATGCGAGAAATAACTTAAGAGGACTTATCAACAAAGTATGTGACGACTTTGATGAGTACATGATAAGTACTAAAGACAATAAAACAGCTGTACTCATCTCTTATGACGAGTATGCTTCTATGAAAGAGACTTTGTATCTTATGTCATCTAAAACAAATAGAGAGAGACTCGATGAAGCGGTGGAGCAGATAGAAAATGCAAACTTCACTACCAAAGAGATAAATGTATGATACTTGGCTTTGCCAATAGAGGCTGGGAAGATTATCAGTATTGGGTACAACATGATAAAAAAATATTAAAAAGAATCAATTTGCTTTTAGTAGATATCAAAAGAAACCCTCATGATAAAAATGGCATTGGCAAACCCGAAAGACTGAAAGAAAATTATAGTGGGTATCTGTCACGACGCATTACTGCTGAACATAGGCTTGTGTATAAGGTGTTGGATGATTTGATTATTGTGGCACAGTGTCGGTTTCATTATACGTAAATACAAACAAGGAAAAGTAATGTCAACACTAACAGTATTAAAAGACTATTTGGTAGGTGAGGGTGGGTATTTACTGAATGATGACAACAATGGTAAGACTGTGATGCTCTCTGGTGCTTGGGGTTCGGGGAAGAGATATTTTTGGCAGAATAATATATAGAAATTGTAATAAAAATGTTATTATTACTCTTGAATAAAATTGATACTCAATAAAGGGAAAGCATATGGCATATATAGAGCAAAAGTTATTTTCAGATATAGATATTAATGATAACTTTTTTGATAGCTTGAAAAAAGATTATACAGAATTTTTAGATTGGTACACGAGAAAGTCAGATGAAGGGAAAAAGGCGTTAGTCTTATATGAAAATAGTAAACTTTTAGCTTTTTTATATATGAAAATAGAAGATGGTATTATTGATGATGTAGAGCCTATTCTTGGGTCGAAACGAAGACTTAAAGTTGGGACATTTAAAGTGGAAGCACACGGGACTAAACTAGGCGAAAGGTTTATAAAAAGAATATTTGATACAGCGATTGCAAAAGGTATCGACGAAATATATCTTACTATCTTTGAAAAACATGAATCTTTAATAGCCATTTTTAAAAAATTTGGTTTTTATGAGTATGGTACAAAAACTACTTCAAATGGTAAAGAGTTCGTTCTGATAAAACAACTAGGTAAAATAAAAAATGATATATTAAAAGATTATCCTATAGTGCAAATGGAAAATAAACATATATTTGGGTTA
>JALSSQ010000092.1 GCA_026984165.1 Sulfurovum sp. | reverse complement strand
AGATGATAACTGGCATTAATAGCAAAAAGCTTCCATGACTGCTTTGCCCATGCTACACCGTTGAGCAACACAGGTACAAAAAAACCAAGCCATGTAAAAAAGGCTGCTTGTGTTGCACGCTCCATACTAGACCACTGTGACTCACCTAGTCCCCAAGAGGCTGAATCCCATACGGCTATTTGATGTGAAAGTACGTAGGCTAAAAAGAAGTACCCTACTATGGCTAAACCTAAACTTTTAAATAACTCTTTTTTAGGTAGTTCTTCATTTGGGTCAAACCCCATTTCTATTGCCCATGCTCTTTTAAACAGTGCAGAGTACCAAAAAAACCCAAAGAAGAAGTGGGCAACTACGGCTAACAAAACGGCTAACATATTGACTTGAATATCTGGCATGATATTTCCTTTATTTGTTAATGATTGAAACCCCAATGGATTAACGCTTATTCTTTCTTCGTCAGTATATCCAGAAAAAGCTTAAATGTAAACATTGTTAACATTGATTAATTGTTTACTTTTTGCTAAAATAGCGGTATGATTAAAAATACCTACCACCATGGCAACCTCAAAGAAAACTTTTTGGAGATAGCTTTTACATTTATAGCCACCCATGATGTAGAAAAACTAACCCTTAAGGTACTCTCAGATGCAACAGGCACTTCACGTTCTGCCATCTATAGGCATTTTAAAAACAAAGATGCACTCATTGCCCTTATGATAGAAAGAGGATTTGAAAAGTTTAATGACACAATGGCTCCCGTACTCACCAATCCCAATGCGCCTTTGGTAGATAGATTTTATTTGGCAACTAAAACCTATGTAGCATGGGCAAAGGAACATCCTAACCTCTATAGACTCCTTTTTGGAAATGCCTATGCACATTTGAGAGATGACATTATCGACATCAATGATGATAACTCTCTTACAGGTTTTGGTGCGTTAAAACAAGCCATAGAGGAGGGGCAAGCTTCAGGGATTATAGAAAAAAAGTCTAGCCATACGCAAGCGATTATCATCTGGTCATCTTTGCATGGTCTTTCATCACTCATCATAGACAATTTTACAGGTGTAGAAGAGGTTTCTTCTGAACTTTATGATGCGATGTTTGCCAATTTACTTGCAGGACTTATCACCAATAAGGTGAAGATTATCTCTACCATTCCCCTCATCAACACCATACTCAAACCAAAGGATACCTTATGAAACCTCATCTGGGCATACGAAGGCATGAGTATGGATGCCCTACGCTCTTTGGTGCGTGGGCTTAGGAAAAAGTTGGGGGCTGAGTGTGTAGAGAATGTTTCGGGGGTTGGGTATAGACTGTCATTTTAATAGGCTAACATAGTAAAATTTTATACTAAATCATTTCTTTTAACACAAAATTAACACTACTCTTTTATCATTGCGAACTTCAAAATGAAAAAAGGACAAAAATGATAAAAAGAGGAATAACACTTTCTTTGATGTGTGCAAGTGTGCTTTATGCAGAAGAGTTGGTAAATTTATCGGATATTACGGTAACGGCTACAAGAACTGAGACAGCAACTGTCTCTCAGGCGTTGAGTATAGAAAAAAAAGAGAGCAAAGAGATAGAACTTGACCAAGTAGAATTTCAAAAAGATTTGCTTAATTCACTTTCCAATGTGCTTGTTACGCAAACAACTTCAGGTGTGGGGCATATGCTTTCAGTGCGTACACCTATTTCGACACAGCCTTATTTTTTATATCTTCAAGATGGTATTCCTGTGCAGTCTTCAGGGTTTTTTAACCACAATGCTTTAGCCTATACCAGTTTTGAATCGGCAGACAGTGTGGAGGTACTTAAAGGTGCTGGAACAGCCCTGTATGGCTCCGATGCTGTTGCAGCTGTGGTCAATGTAGGTTCTGTCAAACCAGATGGAAAAGCACAAACAAGTGTGAAGCTACATGCAGGAAGCTACGGATATAAACATGCCTATGTAAAAAATGCTGGCAAGATGGGCAAAGCGACCAACTATGTAGTGGGTGCAGGCTATACAAAAAATGATGGATACCGTGACCATACAGCACACAAACGTTACGAAGCTATGGCTAAGTTTTCCACCATGCTGGATGAAGAGAATAATATAGAGACATCTCTTGCTTTCAATAAAACAGAGGCTGAGATGGCAGGAACATTAACACTTAAAGAGTTAGAGTCTGCTTCTACATCGGTAGGAAATATCAAAAAAAGACTCTCAAAGGTTGACCCACAAAGAAAATTTGATTTTGCACGTGCAAGTGTAAAATGGGATAACTATAGTTATGACAACCTAGACATCAGTACCATTGCCTACCTAAGAGACACACGTAACAGATATACGGCTACGTGGGAAAACAGTTTGCCTCAAAATGACAGTGAACAAAAAACAATTGGTATCATGCACAAAACAGAACAAAAACTCTCGTGGGGTAAAATGACCTATGGTTTAGATACCGAATACACCAAAGGTTCTTTAAAGTATGTACAAGCATTTGATTATGTGCCAAGAAAATATGGATCTCCTGTAGATAAAGGGCTTATTTATGATTATAATGTCAATTATGTGGCTGTAGCACCTTATATGCAATCGCACATAGAGCTTGGGCATCATGTGTTACTAGATGCAGGCTTACGTTATGATTACAATGCTTTTGACTATACAAACAACACAGAATCCGGAAAATACGGACACTCTAAATACTTCAGACCTGCGGACAGAAAAGACAATTTTAGTCACTTAAGTCCAAAACTTGCACTCTCTTATCAGCCAGATGCACAAACCTCTTACTATGCACGTTATGCCAATGGATTTAGAATACCTTCTGCAACACGCCTTTACTCACAAAGCAAAACTTCAGGTAGCACACAATTTAGTCTCAATCCTGAGACTACTAATACCTTTGAGGTTGGGTTTAAGAAACGTTTTGCAACAAGCAGTATTGACTTAGCGCTATACCATATGACGATTAACGATACCATTGTGCGTAGAGAAGCAGCGAACAAGGACAGATATTATGAAAATGGCGGAAAATCTGTACATAAAGGTATAGAGCTTAGTTATAAACAAAAGTTTACTACACAGTTTGCAAGTACATTGTCAGCAAGTTACTCTAAAAGTAATTATGTCAATGACGTACAGTATGGTGACAATGAGATGGCAAGTGCGCCAAGCAAAAAAGCAAATCTTAGACTCTTCTATACACCAAGTGACGCGTTTACCCTTATGGCAGAGGTACAATATGTAGGTTCATACTACATGGATGACAAAAACAAACACAGCTATGATGGTTACACCGTAGGCAATATAAAGATGAACTACAATGTAAACAAACATCTCAAATGTTTTGCTAAAGTGAACAATATTACCGATAAAGCCTATGCAGAAAAAGCGGACTTTGCTTATGGGTCTGCACGTTATACACCAGCGCTTCCAAGGTCAATATATGCAGGTGTTGAGTATACATTTTAAAAATGTTTAGACTCAAAAAAATACATAAATATGCTGGAGTCTTCTCTGGCATAGTGTTGATACTGCTTTCAGTAAGTGGTTTTTTTCTAAACCATGACAACTGGAAGTTTCTCTATGCTACGACATTACCCAACAGCATTCTCCCTCAAGCAACCATAGACAAAGACAAAAGACTTTATAACACCT
>JALSSQ010000091.1 GCA_026984165.1 Sulfurovum sp. | reverse complement strand
CATGGATCTTTTGTTACTAAGAGTAACAGGTGTGCCTTGTACCTGTTTCCAACGGTACTTTTTTATCTGACCTCTAAAATCTGCACGGCTTGCAGATGCATCGAGTGCAACCTCTTGCCCTGCTGTGACACTCTGGTCTTTACCTGCATCGGCACATCCTGCTATAAAAAATGAAAAGAGTATAAGGAGTATAAAAGACTTAATACCCCCCCCCTGTAGTGATTTTGTTGAACATTTTTTCTCCCATATTTAAATTATTAGTAATAGTATAGTATAAGTTTTTTTAAATATTGATACAAAACAATACTAATTTACCATAAGACAACTCAATTTTAATCTAAACTTTAAAAATCTTTTTTATATATAATATCATAGGATTGGGACTCTTCGCTCACACCTATAACAGATTCGGTGTGTTTAGAATGCTGATATTTAAGTTTTATTTTTGGAACAACACCATTAATATAGATAACAGTGATTTTATTGGTCAATTTTTTACCTACTTCCACACTGTTACCTTCACCAAATACCAAATGATCAACAGATATTCCCACATCTGATAAAGCCGCTTTTGCCATTGCTCCACCCATCATCTTCATCATGTCTGTACCAGAGTGGGTATCACCTCCTGCTTCTGAATCAAAAAGTATCACAGACAGTATCTGTTCTCGTGTTAAAGCAGGGGAAGAAGAAAAAGTAATATTAGGTTCAGCAGGTGTGCCCGATATAGCTATCGTGATAAGATAATTAATCGCTTGATAATTGGCTTTTATATCCAATAAAGGTTTTGTAACATCTCCTGTAAAATAGACAAAACTTTTACCTAAAACAAATCTCTTTTCCTGAAATACATAGCTACCCCCCTTAAGGAGCTCTACTGAACCCAAGTAGAGAAGCTCTCCACCTTTGTCTTTATTGATAGTAAAGTCTGGTTTTAAACGTACATTTATAGGTCCTTTTTTTAAACGTAACGCTTTTTTGGTTTCTATTTTAAGTGCTAACGTAAGGTTTTGCATAAAAGGACTTTTCTGTTTCTTTTTTATCTCTTGCAGTATGATAATATCACTGTCTGTTGCAAAGGTATGACCTGCTTGTAAATCTGGAGTAATTCTTCCTTTTAAAAGCACTATCTTTCCTTGCACTGTCGTATTGTTACCATCTAATTTTGTTTTTAAATGTATTTTTGTATAAATATCTGCTATCTTATCTTTTATATGAAAGTTTTTTGCATCTGCTATAAACGTACCCTTTTTATTTTGGGTATTATAGTTTCCTGCAATATGAAGGCTATCATTGACCCAAAGATTAGAGACTTTTATGGTATCACCTAAGATAATCACCGCCTTTTTCGTTGAAAAATACTTTTGCTTATTCAATATACCTTGATACGATTTTAAAATTATTTTAGAAGCATCCATTTGTGCCACAAGCTTCACGTTTTTAATGGTATGTTTACTCATCTTGTCTGCTTTATAAATCAGTTTTGGTGAGGTCAATGTAAGCTCTGCTGTCTTTAATTTATCTACAAGTAGTGTTGCTGTAAGAGAACCTTCTACAGGTGGTAATGCATCTAAGGGATACAACGTAGAAATATTTTTAACCAACGCTTTCATCGAAGTAATTTTAGTCTGTATTTTGAGTTTTTGTTTTGTATTACCAGAAATATGTGTTACCAGACCGCCAATATTTATGCTACCGTTTACCTTCCCTTGTTGGGGTGCATAATTCACATCTGCATGAAGTGCTTTAGCTTTAAGCTTTAATGCTAATGATGCATCAGAAAGTTTAGCATGGGCATCGACAGGACTTAAGGTTTCCCACTTGACTTCTTTGTTATATGTTTTTAAAAGAGATTCTTTAGGTATGTCAACTTTTCCTTTGACTTCGATATTTTTACCATACCCTACATTTGCATTTATATTGAGCACATTTGATGTCACTTTGACTTTGGTATTGATGGTACTTAGTTTAGAAAAATCTAATGGTGCATCGGCTACAAGGTTTACTTTGGCAGTGTTAAGTTCTTTGGGAAGAGTGACTAATTTACTCAGCTCGATAGGTGCTATCGTTTCTAAATGTACGTGTGCAGTTTTAAAATCTTTAGAGTCAAATGTACCCTTGAATGCACGAGAATTTAGTTTTGTTTGTATGCTTTTATCATCTCCACGATACAAGACTTTTAAATCATTCAGTGGCGTAGTCAATTTTTCATCAAAGCCCATAAGCTTTTTGACTTTTGCTTCACCTTTATAGGAAATTTTCTTATTCTTCATAAAGATATTTGTTAGTTCTATATTTTCCGCATAAGGTGTAGTGATGAGAGCTTTCGTATCTGCAGTGAGATACGAGCTGTTCATATCATACACCACATGCGAGAAAAAACGATTGATATCCACGTTAAACGCACCCTTTTTGCCTTCTAATATATTTTTACCTTTTGCCTGTACATTGGCAACGACACGTTCACTAGAAGCATTAAAATCCACTATCACATGCGCAATGGCTTCTTTGCGTAAAGGTAATCCATAGCGTTTATAGAGTCTGTGATTGGGTGTGAGGTTGATGGTTCCCAAAACCTTATTTTTATGTGCAGAACCTTTATAGGTCGCATTACTTAGATTGGTTGTACCATTCAACTCTAATGTTGCATCTACCAAGACTAAATGTTCAACATCAAATACAACATCACTCGCACCAAAAGTAATCTGTTTTACTTCAACAGGGCTATAAGTGAAAGGAAGGATATTGGTATCGATTTTATCCACTTTTACACGCTTAGGTATGAAGATACTTGCGCTTTTTTCTTCTCTGCTTGTATTTGTTTCTTTACTCACATTACTTTCTGTGGGGAAAAGAGCTATCAAGGCAGAAAGATTTACATCACGAAGATTCAAATTGCTAAGCATTGCTATTTGCTCTTTCATACTTCCTTTTAATGTCAAATTACTGATGTTTGTATCTAAAACAAAGTCTAAATCATCCACATAAAATGCATCTGTTTTATAACTAATCATCTTACTCTTTAATGTAGCTTTACCAATAGCAATATTATTCTGAATAAAAGGCAGCAACGAGAGTTCTATGTTATTTATTTTTATGGCATAGTCAAAACTACTTGCATTATCTTCTATACCACTTGCATTCTCTTCTGTAGAAAAAGAAGCTATCATACCTTTGATTACATCAACATTTGCATCTTCTATATCTAATGTGTTGATAGTGATTGTTTTAGCCACTAGGGTATTTGGATTCCATTTGAGTTTAATTTTTTTTGCCAGTTTCTTATTTTGGAATTGTAGATTTTCTATCTCAATACCAGATAGCACACTGCCTTTGATATCGTCATAGCTGATATTATAATCTCCAGCAAAGATATCTGCTACTTTTTTAATGGCAAGCGGTGAATTAGCAACAAAAAAGAGCAGTAATCCTAAAATGATTAAGAGAACCAATACAAACAAAAGTATTTTACGTAACCATAACAAAGGAGCAAAAAATAATTGATTTTTCATTAGAAAGATTGTCCTATTTGAAATGATATACCATACTGTGATGGTTTATTTACATTAAAACCAACATCAAATTTAAAAGGACCTATAGGTGTTAAATAACGTACACCAATTCCTGCTGAAGTAATGATATCTCCTGAAAAATCATAACTTGCTT
>JALSSQ010000090.1 GCA_026984165.1 Sulfurovum sp. | reverse complement strand
AAATAAACGATTAGTGCGCGAGAACGCCTGAATAATATTTTCATAGGTCAACACCTTATCCAGATACAAAGTATTCAACCATTTAGAATCAAAACCCGTGAGCATTTGATCGACCACAATCAATAAATCCAACTGCTGATCAGGCTCGCGCTCAATGTGAACATAGGGTTTTTTATGCGCCAGCCTTGCCGCTAAATCTTTCTCAACTTCTCTTCCCCTGCACATACAACACCACATCTTTCACCACCAATTTCTGCACAGCAGAGATAAGCGTTTGCATCAGAGCGTAGTCTGGTTGGTTGTTTTTGGTTGGGAGCGAAACCGTGTCTTTTTGAATTTTCCTATTACTAATACTATCACCCCAAGAGTATTTATATCCCAAACTTTTATTAATACAAGTCGCCAAATATAATTGAGTTAATTTATTTTTTTCTTCTTTTTCTTTTAAATTCAAAATTAAATTATGGCTATCATTTGAATAAAAATCTTTTTCTTGATAAGTTACAACAAAAGTTTTACCTCCAATAAAAACACAATCTCCTTTGTCAAGATATTTATCATCATAAGATATATATGAACTCACAGCATTATTTTCTGAACTAGCACATAAATATGGTACATCACCACTATTTTCAACTATATCTCTTGATAAAATGTTTCCTGAATTTCTAACATCAAATATATCAACAACTTTAAAGTCTTGAAATTCTATATTTGAAAGATTCTTCAAAATCCCCTCTTCCTCATCACTCAAACAATACTCTTTTAAACCGTTCTCTACCAAATAATCCTCTAGCCTAGCTATCTTTTGGGCTTCAAGCTCGGCGATGAAGTTTTCCATAAAGTCAAAATCTATCTCGTTGTTTTTGGTTGGGAGCTTAACAGACTGATTACCAATAACCTTTATGTTAAACCTTGAACCTCCCCAAGAAAATGAACTAAAAGACTTCATCATTGTTGCAACAAGGAAAAATCCTTTTAATTTATTAAACTTATTGAACTTTGATTTTAATATCTTAATTTTATCGCCTGTAAAATAAGGCTTTTCTTGATAAAACATAGTCGCTGTATCTTGCCCGAATGAGATAGTGTTTTTATCATTCAAGAATTGTTCATCTTCAATGATATAGCCTTTCACACCATTATTTGAGCTACCTCTGGCAACATATGGTTGCCCTTTATCCAAAATAGTGACTTTATTTGCATCAAACCGTTTTTTATAACTGCTTATCTCAAACAAATCCCCAACTCTAAACTCACCCCACTCAACACCTTTTAACTTGGCATCAAGCAGGGACTCTACTTTCCCAGCTCTTGGCTCTCTCCTTGCCCTTTTAAGATGTTACCCACTTCCCAAGCCAAGTAGTCACCTACTGTTTTTTTGAAGTCTTCTAAAGTGGGTTTGGTATCAATAGGGGCTGACTGATTCCAGTCTGCACCATTGCTAGGGTCTATGGTATTTTCGTAATACTCTTTTTCACTAAATATCTTTAGCTTACTCTTGCCAAAACGTACCAAGTTTACTATCTCTTCATAACGCTCTTTGGCATTGGCAGTATCTTTTAGGTTGTTACTCGCTTTTTTACGGTTGGTTCTTGTGTAACCATCGTTTGAGAAATCTATAAACTTCACCATCTCCTCTTTATGGTGTGGCTCATTGACTCTAAATACATAGATGTTTGTCTGCACATTTGATTTACCGATAAAAATATCTACAGGCATCTTGATACTTGCTATAAGGGTATGCTTTTTTAGTATCTTTTTGTTGTAGCTTATCGCTTTTCCACTACCTGCTGAGTTTTGTATAATGATAGCTGCGTAGCCTTTATTCATCATATCTAGGGCATTTTGTACAAAGTTCATGCCATTGCCATCGGCTGAATAGGGAGGATTCAGCACAAAGGCATCAGCAGGGAACTTTTCATCTGTTTTGCCGTAGCCATACTTACCATCAAAATCAAATGAGTCTTCGTTTAAGATGTTAGAGCTTCCATCTCCCATGAGTATCATATTCAAGATAGCCAACATATAGACATCGGGCAGTAGCTCTACACCTAAAAGCTGTTTTGCTTTTATATCTAGCTGTTTTTGTGCTAGTTCATTGGGTGAAGTGATGCTCTCTTTGGCATCTATTAGCATCTCATTCATAGCAGAGACTAACAGCCCTGCCGAACCCGTGGCAAAGTCCCATACATAAGAGTCTTTGTTTACCCTTGTGAGTTTTACTAACAGTGTTGCAATATAAGCAGGCGTTAGCACCACATCATTTAGCTTGTCTTGTGAGAAGCCTAGCCAACCGTACATCTCATTAAAAAGCTTTCCTGTAAAGTCGGTGGTGAGCCCTATTTTATAATATATCCCTATGTCATCTACTATTTTAGAAAAGACGCGTTTTAGCTGGCTCTCTCCATCGGTTACCTTGTTGATGTTTTCAGTAGTCAGGGTATTTTGTAGTGTTCTAAGAATAAAATCTTTCTTCTTTTGAGGAATGTTTTTTTCAGATAAAAATGCTTTTATTTTTCTGATAATTATATCGCCGTCTTTATCACCTTCTTCAATGGAAGATTTTAAATCGGTCTTATCAAGAGGTCTTACTTTACCAGGTATGCCAATAGTTGCCATGATGGTTGCAGCGACTAGATAGATGCGGTCTTTTTCACCTAAACCTTTTTCATTTTCATAAATGTCATTATTTAGCTTGACTAAAGAGCGATCTATTTCTCGCTCTTTTTGCTCTTTAATGGCATCTAGTTCTTCTTGTGAGAGTTGTAGATGTTTTACTTTTTCTATAAAGGCATCAAAGTTTTTAGGTGCTAAAAAAGAGAGGTCTGTAAATTCGCCTATCTTTTGCCCAGCCCCAAAGTTGCTTTTAGAGACAAAATACACACCTATCTCATGCTCGATATTGCCCTTGCTATCTTTATGCCCCGTGATGCCAATAGCGATAATGTCTGTATAGTTCGTATAGTGTAACAAGGCATTGGCATAATGTACTGCACCATTGACAGCAAAGTCTTTTATGTTTGTGAAATGAGGTTCGTATTTGGCTTTTGTATTTTCTACTTGTCCCTTTTTATTGAGTTTGACAAGTTTGTTTTTCTGCCCTTTGTACTCTATGAGGACAGGATAGTCATCTAAGTTTTTATCTTGCAGTAACAACTTAGCATCAGGACGATTACCACCTTTTCCACCACTTTTAGACTCATACTCTTTTAAAGCCTTATCTATATCGTTGTTTAAAGATGCTTGTTCTAATTTATAATCCAAATCATATGATTTGAGCCAACCATTGGCTAAGTCTGCTATATCTGGTTCTATTGATTGTGCCATTTTTGTTCCTCATATGTACATAATTCTAAATTTTTGATTCTACTTAGCGCGGTAGGTTGTATAAGCAAAGCGCCTCTGTCAAAGAGTTTTTGATTGGTGGCATGGCTCACGAGTACGCCACTGCATTTTAATTCGATTGAATCACCGGCATACCGTTAATCAGCAACAGCACATCGCCACGGCGGTCATTCAGTAGGTTGGACTTTTTGGCAAACTGCGGCTGCTGCACAATTTGATAACGGCTACTGCCAGCGGCAATTTCCTGACGATCAAAAATATGCAAGCTGACCTCTTTACCGACATGCGAAGCATCGGCAGGGTTATCGCGGATAATGGA
>JALSSQ010000089.1 GCA_026984165.1 Sulfurovum sp. | reverse complement strand
AAGTCACCGTAAAATATAAAACGACACTTCCTTCATTTATGATTGTCAAAAAAGTAGAATCTTCCGAGATGCTCGATACACTCAAGCAACTTTTAGACGAGGGAGAAAGCGAAGCCATAGCCTTGGCATTGGCACTTCAAAAACCTTTAATCATAGACGAAAAAAAGGGACGCAAGATAGCCTTGCGTGAGGGATTGGAGATTATAGGGTTGTTTGGTGTGGTATATTTGAATATAAAAAAAGGGTATATCAGTACAACTGAGGCTAGAATATTTATAGATGATGCAGTGGCGCATGGGTACCGTATCTCTACGATTTTGATAGAGCAGATGTTTGCTAGGGTGTAGAGCTTCTCATTATTTTCTCATTTAATTTTAAGATACTACAATTATAAAATACTTTAAGGAATAGCATGAAGTTCAAATACTCAAAAATAATACTCACAGCTATATTGATTGCCTATATTACAGGGTGTAGTACGGCAGTTAAACCAAAACATTTTAGTTCAGAACTTAATAAATATGCATATTTGAAAAAAGATATGGATGTGATGATTGAAAAAAACATGAGTACTTATAACATAAGAGGTATATCAATCTCAATGACTGAGAAGAATAAAATCATATATACAAAAGGTTTTGGCTATATAGACAAGGATCACGACATTAAAGTTACTCCTCAAACACTTTTTCGTACAGCATCAGTCTCTAAAGCTTTTACAAGTATAGCAATGATGAAATTGGAAGAAAAAAGAAAAATAAATATTGATTCGCCTATTAAGAAGTATTTGCCATTATTTCGATTTAAATATTATCCAAAAGAGACAAAGAGAAGTGTTAGTATTCGTACTATTATGACTCATCATTCGGGTATTCCCAACATATCAAGTGCATATGAACTATCTGATAATGAATTAAATTATAATCAAATATTAAATAAATTAAAGGGTGAATACCTAACAGCACCAACAGGTATAATATATAACTACTCAAACTTGGGCATAGCACTACTTGGTGGAGTGATTGAGAATAAAACACACAAGCCATATAGCCAATATATGCAAAAGAATATTTTAGCTCCTTTGGGCATGCATGCATCAAAGTTTACAACAAAATATAGCCAAGACAAGTTTCCTTATCAGCATGTAGCTTTGCCAACAATGGGACTTGTTTCAAATGTGGTTGATTTATCTAGATTTATTATTATGCTGAACAACGAAGGGAAGATTGAGAACAAGAAATTTTTAAAAAAGAGTACCATAGATAAAATCCTTAAAATACAAAACGGAAATACAAAATTAGATGTAGGTAGAAAGATAGGTCTAGGGGTAGATATTGATACTCAAAAATTAGGAAAAGAATATACTATTTATTCTCGGATAGGTTCTTTAGAAAGAAATAGGGCATGCATTATGTTTATGCCTAAGTTGAAAATAGGTGTAGTTATTTTAGCCAATACGACTACAGATTATCACAATATTAAACAGATAGCATATGAGGCAATAATAAAATTATGGGAAGTAAAAACTGGCAATAAATTTGTTGCTCACAAAGCTAATGCATTAGCAATAAAAGCTTATAATATTTCTGGTAAATATAATGTAGAAAACTTTGGAGCAATAAGCATACTTAAAGATAGTGATAATACATATACGATGAAACAGCTTGCAACAAATGAACCTCTAAAGATTAAAAGAAATACAGACAATTCATATTCTCTAGTGCTTAATATGGTTATGAATATTTTTGCTTCTAATCCTTTTAAAAATAAAAAATTCTATTTTACAAAAATAGATGGCAAAAGTGTTATTGTACTTGAAGATGAGTATGGAAATAGAGATGTAGTAGGACAAAAAATTAAGAAAAAGAATATTCCTGATAATTGGAAAAAGGCACTTGGAGAGTATGTGGATGAATCTGGGAAAGTAGGTTTAACTTTAAAATATAATAAGCACTATTTGGAAAGAGCATGGAAAGAAAACAATGCTGAGATATTTTCCGAGTTTATAAAACCGATTAATGAAAATGAAGCAATTGTAGATAACCTTGTTACAAAATCAAGAATAACTTTGCAAATAAAGAAAGATAAAGATGGTAGAGAATTTATACAGCATCTTGGTATGAAGTTTTTCAAAGAAGTTGTACCAAAATAACTCAATTAATATATGCACTATATGGTTTTCATGCGATAGATAATGAAGAGGAGGTAAGCTTCTCATTATTTTCTCATTTTATTTAGATATTCTACCAGTATCAAATACTTTAAGGAAAAGAAAGAGGATATTAACTTACTGTAGTATCATGAATTAAGTATTACGTTACATATAGAGTGGATACACAATGCTGATGTATTGGATGAAGAGAGTGTACGTTTTGGGTTAGGGTTTAGTTTTTAGCCTATACCCAACCCCAGAAACATTCTCCATACACTCAGCTCCCAACTTTTTTCTAAGCCCACGCACCAAAGAGCGTAGGGCATCCATACTCATACCTTCGTATGCCCAAATAATTTGGGTTTATAAGTAAGACGATGTTTTTTTATATGCCTATACCACAAACGTAGTCCCGTATAGAGCAGCACAAGAAGAAGTGTAGAAGCTATATCATTCACAAAAACCCACCATGAAGCGAAAAATGTACCATCATGTATGCTTAAAAGCAAACTATACAGAGTGGTATGTAAAGATGTAGGAAATGCTATATCTTTTGTAGAAGATGCAAAATATTTTTTAACACCTCCCTCGCTATACATACTTTTAAACATATGTGGCGTATTTTCCAGTATCTTCCAATGATTCTCTTTGAAGACTCTATTGCTTGAGCCCATGCCACTGACATAGACATCTGCCTTGTCATGCATCATTTTATAGGCAAATCCTTTGTTCTCTAAATGCCATGATTTCAAATCTTTGCTTCTATAAACACCATAACGATTACCTATACGATACACATCATCATGTATATCTGCTGACCATATATCTTCTTTGAGCGTGCGATACACAGGAGGTAACAGTCTATGTGAAACTTTGGTTTGATGCAAAAAATGCCCAAAAAAATTACTATGGTCTAAAAATATACCTGTTATGAGCAAAAGTATCAAAGGAATAACAGCTATAAGTACCCAAGAACTTCTGTGTACTTTAAGTAGCAGACCTATGGTTTTTTTGTAAGATTTGTTTTGTTTTATTTTGCCTATAGTGTACCATAGCAGATAACCAGAACTTGCCAACATAAAAAGCCATAAAGTAGAAAAATCATTCCAAAGTAGCGAAAGACCATCATCAAAAAGACCTCTTCCGTAATGCACATCTCTTACCAAACGTCCCAGAGAAATGTCATGTATGAGTTCTTCTTTGTTGAGTCTTACCTCGCTTTTGTGAAGTATGTGGGCATGGGTATCTAGTAACACCAGTGTTTTTTTATCTATCACTGCTAAGAGTCTGTGCTTATCGAGACTAAGTGCTGTAATGACTTTGCCTTGCAAGGCAAAAGGTTTCCATGATAACCCTTTATCATCAGAGACATAGATACCCTCTGTGGTTGCACTGTAGTAACGTGTAGATGCTACCATCGCATAACATGGAGTATCGAGTGTTTTGGTATATTGACGATTATCTGCTTGACGTACTTCTATACCTTTAAAGCCACAAAAGAGTGTATGCGAAGCATCTTCTTTGTCTGTATAATAGGTGTTATAAAGTCTTTTGTCTTTGTCTAT
>JALSSQ010000088.1 GCA_026984165.1 Sulfurovum sp. | reverse complement strand
TAATCTTTTTGTCGATTTGCATCCATCTTTGAATGATGGGTGCGGTCACATACAATGTGTATGCTCCCTTACCCAAACATTCAAATATGAATACAACTCAATAAAAATTTTCACTTAAGCTTGACTTTCACATCCATTTATTTTAAACTACCTACTACCTACTACCTACTACCTACTTCCTAGTGAAGCGACACTTTGCTATAATAATTTGAAAATTAATATATTAGTGAATTTATATGGCAGGAACATCTAAAAATAATGTAATAAAAAAGAAAACACCCAAGAAAAAAACATCTAAAAAAAGAATACCCAAAAAAAAGAGTTTGATAAAGAAAAAAGGTGTTCTTATTTTTCTTTTTGTTGTGATGTTACTACTGTTAGGTTTTTTAGGATACATTGTAGATATAGAAAACAAGAGTGATGTCTTGCAAAAGCAAGAAAGTACACAATATTACAGTACCAAGGCATTGCTGGATGATTTAGCGCAGATAAAAGTGAAAAAATCCAAACAAAGTAGTCAATATAGAGTAAAAAAAGAACTATTAGAAAATGACTTAAAAGATGTTACACCTAATAAGAAAAAAACAGATAGAAATACATCAAGTATTCATAAACAGAAAAATATTATTCACTTAGCATATAGAGGTAAAAAACCTAGATTGGTAATCATTATTGACGATGTGCATACAAAAGCACAACTTCAGGCAATTAAAAATTTAGGTATGAAAATCACTCCGTCAATTTTCCCTCCATATAAGTTGGCAAAGCATAGTAATTTACTGGCTAAGAATATGCAGCATTATATGATACATTTGCCTATGGAATCGGGAAGCAATCAATTTAATAAGCAAACAAAAACACTGATGACCTCTTTTTCTGATGAACAGATAGTTGACCGTGTGATGGAAATTCGTCATCTTTTTCCAAAAGGAAAGTATATTAATAATCATACGGGTTCTGTGTTTACTTCCAACTATAAGGCAATGAAAAAACTGTATATTGCTTTGAAAGTAGAAGGATTTGTTTTTGTTGATAGTTTTACGACAGCAAGTTCAAAAGTAAAGAAAATCGCCCATGGATTAGGAGATGCATATGTTAGAAGAGATATCTTTATCGATAATAAACAGAATATTTCTTACATACATCATCAACTTCAACTGGCAGTGGCAAAAGCAAAAAAGAAAGGATATGCTATAGCCATAGGACATCCACATAAAATAACCTTGCAGGCATTGGCTTCATCTAAGCAAATATTGAAAGATGTTGAGTTAGTATATATTGATGATATATATAAAAGGAAGTAGATGAAAGGCATCGTGACTGCAGTACTCATAGGATTTTCTTTATTTGCATTGGCATTGTTGGCATTTTCTTTTTCACATGCGACACTCATAGGATTGGTGGCATTTTTAGTGACACTTTGGACTAATGAAGCCATGCCATTAGGTGTTGTATCTATACTACCTATTTTATTGTTTCCTGTTTTTGGTATTTTAGATACAAATGAGGTCACAGCTAATTATTCTAAATCAATTATATTTCTTTTTTTAGGTGGGTTTATGTTGGCTATTGCCATAGAAAAAACAGGTTTACATAAATATTTCTCTGCAAAACTTTTAAGTTTTTTCCCTAAAACCTCTACAGGGATTATCTATGCATTGGCAGTGACTGCTGCGTTATTGAGTTCAGTACTTTCCAATACTACTATTACGCTTATGTTGATGCCTATAGCACTTTTTTTAAGTGAAAACAAAAAACTCAAAAAACGCTTTTTACTCGCAACTGCTTATGGTGCAAGTATAGGAGGCATACTTACGCCCATAGGTACACCACCAAACCTCATACTTATGGGGTTTTTAGAAGAGCATCATTTACCATCATTGGCATTTGGAGAATGGATGCTACTCATGTTTCCTGCGATTGTTTTAATGCTTCTTGTCATGCCGTGGATACTCTCCAGAGGTGTAGAAAATGAAAATGTTGAAGATGTAAACCATACTGTTTTAGAGCTTACGCACACACAAAAAAGATTATATTTTATTGTTGTATTATTGGCTTTTGTATTGTTGGTCAATACATTCTTAAAACAGATATTTGGTTTTTCTTTGAATGAAAAATTAGTACTGCTGAGCTTTGGATTGTTGATGTTTGTTCCCCATATAGGTTTTTTAGATTGGGAAGATACACGTTCTATGCCTTATGAGATTATTTTTTTATTTGGGGCTGGATTTAGTATTGCTGCAGCATTTTCTAGTACAGGGTTAGCGTCAGATATTGCAGCGAAACTAAGTTTTATCTCTATGATGCCATTGTTTTGGATGTTTGTGGTTGTAGCACTCTTTGTGACTTTTTCTACAGAAGTAACAAGCAACACGGCATTGACCTCCATTGCAATACCTATTTTCTATGAATTCGCAAAAAATATGCCTCAAAATGAAGGTACAATGCTTCTTATGGTAGCTACGGTTGCTGCGTCATATGCCTTCATGCTTCCTATTGCTACTCCTCCGAATGCTATTATTATGTCTTCTGGGATTATTAGTATTAGACACATGGCAAACATTGGTTTAAAACTCAATATTATTGGGGTAATCGTGCTTTCTGTTGTTGCATATATGGTATGGCCTTGGTTGATGTAACGATACGTAGAAACATTAAAAATATGCCAATATGCAATATTTTTAATGTTTCTATTTTTTCTTTGTTATGATAAAGAAAAAAACACAGAGGCAGAAGATGAGTCAATATATTACAGAACATATCTGTGCACTAGATGCAATGAAAAAATATCCCAAAGAGCTTTTTTATAAGGGAAATCTTACACTCTTAAAGCGACCTAAAGTGGCTATTGTAGGGAGCAGGCGTTTAAGTAATTATACACGAGAGTTTACATATATACTAGCAAAAGCATTAGTACAAAGAGGTGTCTGTATCGTCTCTGGAGCAGCAATGGGCGTAGATGCTGTAGCACATATGGGTGCAGGAGCTGAAAATACAATTGCTGTAGTAGCTAATGGATTGGATATACGTTATCCAGTGATTAATACAACTTTGATTGCATCTATCGAAGAAGAAGGTTTAGTTTTAAGTCAGTTTAATGATGGATTTAGAGCGACAAGTTGGAGTTTTGTGGTGCGCAATGAACTGGTTGTAGCTCTTGGAGATATACTTATAGTGACAGAGGCAGAGTTGGACAGTGGTTCGATGCGTTCTGTGGAGTTTGCGTTACGTATGGGGAAAGAAATTTATGTATTGCCTCATCGCCTAGGTGAAAGTGCTGGTACAAACAGATTGTTGCAAGAGGGCAAAGCAAAATGTATTACAGACATAGATGCTTTTGTTTCACGTTTTGGAGACGCAACAAATGTTAAAATAGAGAAAGATGATTTTTTTTATTTTTGTCAATCTTCACCCACCTTTGATGAAACTCTTGATAAATTTGGTGATAAAGTTTATGAAGCTGAACTTGAAGGACACATTACGATACACAATGGTATCGTACGTTTAAATTAATTTGCTTTGATGAGAGTTTTAGGATAGGTAGTACAGTTTTGTTCTTTATTGTGTTTTGTGTTGTTTTCGTGGAGTTTTGCAATCTCTACTTTTGCAACCTCCTTTGCTATTTTGGCAAGCATATTAGCTTTCATCACTTCGATTTGTGCTAAATAAGAAGAGATGTTTGCAGTTGCTTTTGCTTTAATATCTTCCAATTTTTCTTGATCTTTTTGAATAGGTTGTTGTGGTGATTTTGGAAGAGCAGATTCTATAGATGAACGAGCTATATCTAAGAGTGAAACGGCTTTGGCAACTTCTACTTGAGCAACAGATTGGGCTATTTGTATAGCAGATACATTTTTGGCAATTGTAAGTGTTTCTTGTGCATGTTTGATATGAGTGGGTTGTTTGACTTTACTTATTTCCACTGCACCTGTAACTTTGGCAATATTTTTTTTTGCTTTTGCTTTGGCTATCTCAACAGAAGCAATAGCATTTGCAATGGTAGCAAGTGAGTTAGAATTTAATTTATCAATAGCTTGTGTGATGCGAGCTGTTGCCATTGCCTTTGCTATTTCTACAGAAGCAGTATTTCTTGCGATTTCACTTAAGGCATGGGTTTGAATAATTTGTGTAGAGATAGAATAATTGTTATCTTTCTTGTTTGTGTATTTTTCTCTTGCAGTCTCAACAGTGCGAATGATAGATTTTAGTGTAGAAAGCGTTTCAGCTCTTGCATCTTCAACACGTGCTATTGCATTTGTGACATTTTTATTTATTTTGGAGGTAGTATTTGTCTGCATATCGTTGGCAGTCAATAGAGAAGTACTTACAATAATGAATGCAAAAAGTGTAGGTTTCATCATATATCCTTTTACAAATATTATATAACTTTTCTCTATAATGTAGATTTATAGAGGTTTGTAAATAGAAAAAAATGAAAGTTTTTGAAGAAAATGTCACCTTATATTCTTGTAAGGTGACTTGTTTGTATTTGTTTAGTTGTGTGTCTGCTTGCTCGTATTGGTTTCAATGTTTTGTTTTTTGCTTTTTGAAAGTTGTCCAATAAGCTCTTCAAGTGACGATTCTGGAAGCATTCCAGCTTGCACAAACTGTACATTGCCAGTGGTATCCATAGCAACTAAAAATGGGATACTCCCTCTCCAACGTGCTCGTTGTTGGATATAGTTTACAAGTGCAGAAGCGGTTTCTTCTGATACAACAATATAGTTCATGCCTTTTTCTTTGGCAAAAGCAGCTGTTTGTGCAGCATTGTATCCTTGTACTTCGATGCCAACTACAGCGAGCGTATCGGGATATTTTTTTTGTAAATGAATCAGGTGTGGTATAGAGGCTAAACAGGGAGGGCATTGATGTCCGAAAAATTCAAGAAAAATGACTTTTCCTTCTAAACCTTCTATCTTTAGACCTTGTTCTGTGCCTTCAACTTTATATGTTTTTCCGTGTGTGTCAGTCATAGACATCACAGGATAGGATGATTGTTTTTCGACTGCCTGTGCATAGCTGAAAATCGAAAATAAGAGTAATGCAGATGTTAATAATTTCATCATGGTAAACCTTTTTTATTGTATTATACACAAATAATAATGTAAAAATTGTGTAATTTCATTTTTTTTAGTTTCAAAGAGCATTTGGGGGATAAAAAGGAGGAAAATAGTTTAAAAGGAGACTAAATTACTTTAAAAGGGAGGGGGAATAAATTCAGGTGTCCCAAATGCTCTTATGAGTGTATTGTAAACTATCAAGGTTAACCGTATGCAAATAGTGTAAAATTAGAAATTAGAAATTAGAAATTAGAAATTAGAAATTAGGAAGAAAAATGTTTAAAAAATTTTTACTATATATAGCTCTTTTAAGTGTGCCCTTGTTTGCAGATATCTCTTTGGATCACAAGATAGGTCAAATGCTTATGATAGGGTTCCATGGAACAACGGCAACTTCTGATACACAGATATGTAAAGATATACACAAGTATAATATTGGTGCAGTCATATTGTTTGATTATAATCCAGTGAATAAAAACAAACCTAAAAATATTGCGACTAAAAAACAATTAGCAAAACTTACAAAACAACTCCAAGCATGTTCTTTAGATGGAAAATTACTGATTGCGGTAGATCAAGAGGGTGGAAGAGTACAGCGGTTAAAAAGTAAATATGGCTTTTATGGCAAATTTCCCAAGGCTGCTAATGTCATAAAAATGGATCAGTCACAGATTAGAAGTACTTATGAAAAAATGAGTAAAGAGTTAAAGTCTGTAGGGATCAACTATGATTTGGCACCTGTTGTGGATTTGGATATTAATCAAAACAACCATGTGATTCATGGATTGGGACGTTCTTTTGGCAAAGACCCTAAGATAGTAGCACAGTATGCCAATACTTTTATAGATGCGATGCATGCACATGGTGTATTAACCGCACTTAAGCACTTCCCTGGACATGGTTCCTCTGAAGGTGATACTCACAAGGGCTTCGTTGATGTAACAAATCTGTGGAAGAAGAAAGAGTTGATTCCTTATAAGATTCTAAACCATAAAGCAGATACAGTTATGGTTGCCCATGTCTTTAATAAGCGTATAGATACCAAATATCCTGCTACTCTATCGAAAAAAACTGTCAATGGTCTACTACGCAAAGAACTTGGTTTTGATGGCGTGGTGATTACGGATGATTTACAGATGGGGGCTATAGCTAAAAAATATACTTTGGCTCAGACACTTCAATTGGCTATTAATGCAGGAGATGATATCTTACTTGTAGGTAATCAGCTTGACCCCAGACAAGTAAAAAGTACTAAAACATTGGTTCATATTATACGTTCATTAGTCAAAAGAGGAGCAGTAAAAGAGGAAGATATAGATAAGGCATATGCTCGTATTCAGAAATTAAAAAAAATATTGTAAGGAGTTTTGAATGAAAAATATTATTTGGAAAGTGATTAAATATGGTCCTATTTTGTTTAGTTTATATAAAAAATTTAGACGTAAATAAGGTAAAATGAAAAAACTTATACCAGGTATCTTTCTAAAATTATTTTTGCTGCGATAGAGTCTATTTTCCCATCTTTTTTGTGTCTGAATAGACCTTGGGTGAGTTCTTTGGCTTCTAGGCTGGAGCTTTGTTCATCTTGATAGATGACAGGGATGTTAAGTTCAAGAAGAGAAACAAAGTGTTTAATACGTTTCTCCATCTCTTCAGAGCTAGCTGCATCAAGGGGTATCCCAACGATGAGTTTTTCTATCTCCCACTCTTTTAAAAAAGCATTCACATCACGTGCGGCTTGTTTGCGGTTTTTTCTTAAAATAGCATCTTGGGGTAGTACTATACTCCCATTGAGACAAATAGCTATGCCAATACGTTTAAGCCCAACATCAATAGACGCTAATCTCATTATCTTATCTCAGCAATAAAGGCATCTTTTTCAATAGCATATCTAACTGTTGAAAGTACTTTGGATGCCTCTGTTTTTGTTTTGTACGGGCCTATGAGAAGTTTAGAGATTTGCTTCCCTTGTTTTTGAAACTGTATCATTTTATGATGAAATCCATAACGTGTAATTTGAGAGATTAGAGTATTTTTAGGTTTACCGACAAAAGAGCCTATTTGAACATAATAGTGACCATCTGATGAAGGTTGTTCTATCTCTTGCATTTGTGCTTTTATCACTACAGCTTTATGTTGCTCGGAGACATGGCTTTCTTTTTGTGTGATAAGTGGAATATTTTTTGTTTGTCCTGATAAAGTTACTTTTGTACTCCATGGTTTTTGTGCCTGAGAAGAAACAATCTCAGTTTGTGATGAGGGAAGATATCTGCGACATATGCGCAAACGCTTTTTATAATAAGGTGAAGTGAATAAGTTTGAATAGACCACTTTGTGTTTAACAGTACTTGCATGCGTAAACCAACCTTCTCCCAAGTACATGCCTACATGGGTAATTTTTCTACGGTTATGACTGGTAGCAAAGAAAATGAGATCACCATACTGCAGTTTGTCAGGTGAAACACGTTTGCCCACTTTTGCCTGATTGCGTGCAACACGTGGAATATCAATGCCCATACTTCCATACATATAATAGGTAAATCCGGAGCAATCAAATTTGTCTGGTCCTTCTTCCGCCCAAACATAGGGACTTCCTTGTAAGGCTTTTACCATTTTGGCTAAATTTTTTTTAGTTGGTTTGTATTGTACAGTTGGTTTATTGATAGCATAATTAGGGTGTTTGGGGTATGTTACAGTCTTTTTTTCGCTACATGCAGAAAATAATATAAGCAATAAAATGAAAAGGATTTTTAGTTTCATAAAAGTATTATAGTAATCTTTCCTAAATTTTATGGTACAGCTTTTTTAGGCAATGTCATACCGGTTGTCCATGGTGTTGTATAGCGTTTATCTACAGTGTTCATTTTTTTAAGAGGTGCATCGCAAGTCAAATATAAAGAGCGTTCATTTTGACTGAGATAGCGCCTACATATTTTGATACGTTTTAGGTATCTTGGTTCTTTTAAAAAGTGTGAGACAGTTACTTTTCTTTTACTGCTGCTGGCATGAGCAAACCAACCGTCTCCAAGATAAATGCCTACATGATTGATGCGTTTACTGCGCCTATTGGTGGAACCAAAGAAAATCAGGTCTCCATATTGTAAGTTAGCAAAGGTAACAAGTTTTCCCATTTTGGCTTGTTCGCTGGCAGTACGTGGAATGGTGATTCCCATTTTACCGTATATGTTATAGGTAAGACCAGAGCAATCAAAAGCATCGGGTCCTTCTTCTGCCCACACATACGGTTTACCCAAATAACTTAAAAGTAGATTTTGGATATTTTTGCGTTTAGGTTTACAGGTGATGTCAGGCTTAATAATAGTGTAGTTTGGATAGTGATATGGTTGTTTTATGATTTTTTGTGAACATCCTGTCACAAGCAGCCATAAAAAAACAAAGAGTATATTGTAATGCATAGATTTACCTGTATTAAAGTATAAGCATTGCATCACCATAAGAGAAAAATCTATACTCTTGTGCAATGGCTTCTTTGTATAAGTCTAACGTTTTTTCTCTTCCAACAAAAGCAGAAACGAGCATAATAAGGGTCGATTTTGGTAAGTGAAAATTAGTGAGTAGATGTGTCACACGTTGTGGTGGATTAGATGGGTGTAAAAAGAGATCGCACTCCCCTTGGGTTTTGTGTGTACGCATATAGTACTCTACGGTGCGTGTAACAGTGGTACCTATGGCAAGTAAAGGTCTGTTGCTCTTTAATGCCTGTACTGAATCTTCAGGGATATGGAAGTACTCTGAGTGCATGGGGTGAGAGAGTATTTCTTTTGTATCCACGGGTTTAAATGTACCCGCACCCACATGCAGGGTTACTTTATGTGTGGTGTATCTCTCTTGTAGTTGTGCAAAGAGTTCAGGCGTAAAGTGTAAAGAGGCAGTAGGGGCCGCTACCGCACCTGCATGTTTGGCAAAAAGTGTTTGGTAGTCTGTTTCATCTTCTTTGTTGTCTTCTCTTTGCATATAAGGAGGCAAAGGAAGGTGACCTATCTTATCTAAAATGTGTACTAATGCTTCAAAGCGTATCTTTTTACCTTTACGGCTAAAGGTCACTACACGTGAGCCATCTTCATTTAAGGCAGTGACTGTAGCAGTTAAATTATCGTCAAATAGCAGCGTTGTACCTAGATGTACTTTTCCTCGTATCATGACAAGGTAATGGTGGGCATCAAGGGGTTTGTTCAAAAGAAGTTCTACTTTCCCACCTCCTTGAACAAAGCCTTTTTTGTTTACTGGTTGGGCTTGCTTTACGCCAAAGATACGTGCTTTGATGACACGGGTGTCATTGAGAAAAACATCACAGGCTTTGGGGACAAAGTCCAACAGATGTTTAAATGTGCTATGGGTCACTGTATCTGTTTTTCTGTCATAGACTAAAAGCTTTGCATGGTCGCGTGGATGCACAGGTGTCGTAGCGATGTACCCCTCAGGGAGTGCATAGTCATAGTTTTCAGTGTAGAGGTCTAAAGACATTATGGGTTGTCGTTTTGATGTGTCTTGCTTTCTTCACTCTCTTCATTGTCCTCTTCTTCCACATAAGGATTTACCATTTTAACGATGAGTATAGAAGCGCCGTACAGCACGACTAACGGTAAAGCCATCAATAACTGAGTCAATACATCAGGTGGTGTAAGCAAGGCAGCCACGATAAAAATGATGAGTATGGCATAACGGAAAAAGTCTATAAGCGTTTTGTCTGTAACCAGTCCAAGCAGTGCCAAGAAGTACGCAAAAACAGGAAGTTCAAATGCAAGACCAAAACCCATCAGGATTTTAGTAAAAAAACCTACATAGTCTTCGATGTTAATCAGTGGGGTATAGAGAAATGAACCAAAGGTAATGAGAAACTGAAATCCAAAAGGTGTTACTATATAGTATGCAAAAAGAACGCCTACAAAGAACATAATTGAGCCACCGATAACAAAAGGGAGTATCATCTTTTTTTCGTTAGCATAGAGTCCTGGAGCGATAAAAAGCCATATTTGGTAGAGTATGAAAGGTAAAGCACCCAGAAGCCCTGCAAAGAAAGAGACTTTGAGTGCTACAAAAAATGCACCACCGACTTGATGTGTCGTTACCATACCATTGGCAGCTTTTTTTGAGATTTCTGCTACTTGATCTAGCGCAGCGTTGAGTGGTGCCGTAATCCATTCTAAAATTTGCTCATGAAATGTAAAAGCGACAATAAACGCAATGAAAATAGAAAGCACAGAGAGCCCAAGTCTTTTTCGTAGCTCTACAAGGTGGGGACGGAGTTCATCAAACATTAAGCATCCCCTTTGGTGTTTTTATCATTTTTTTTCTCTTTTGCTATTTTTTTGGGTTTTTTTAAAGTCACTGTTTCGTTTTTAGGCTCTACAGGAGTGGTTAGCGGTTCAGGTGCATCTGTTTTTTTAGACTGTGCCACAGGGAAGTCACTGGAAGGGTGCTCTTCATAGATGACATCATTGAGGTCATCAAAAGCAATATTTTTAAACCCTTTGAGCTCTTCGGTAGCCTCGTTGAGCTGTTTTTTATAGTTGAGTGCTTCTTCTTTGAGGTCAGCGATCTTCATCTCTTCTTCCAAGGAAGATTTCGCATCACCTATGGTTTTTTTGACACTTTTGATAAACTTAGCCATCTCCACCAGTGCAGAGGGCAGTTTATCTGGACCTAAAAAGAGTATGGCTATCACAGCAATAAGAAGTAATTCGGTAAATCCGATACCAAACATAGCGCACCTTATATTTTGAATTGTTGTATTTTAACAGATTATCCTAAAATGTAGAGAGTTACAGATACTTGACAAAATAAATTCGATATTGTATCATTATGTATATACAAAAAGTAGAAAGGAGTGTATGATGACTGTAGCATTGAAAAAATGGGGTAATTCTATCGCTTTACGTATCCCTAAAGATATAGCCAATACACTGCATGTGGATGACAACTCTTTAATGGAATTAGATGTTGATGATGGTGTCTTGACACTAAGACCTCAAAAGGAGAATCTGTTGGAGAGACTTGTCTCTCAAATAGATAGTGAAAATTTTCATAAAGAGGTAGATACAGGTGAAAGTGTAGGCAATGAAGAGTGGTAGTTATGTGCCAGACAGAGGTGATGTAGTATGGCTCAACTTTACACCACAAGCAGGACATGAACAAAGAGGAAAACGACCAGCCCTCATTCTCTCTCCTAAAATCTACAATGAAAAAACGTCACTATGCGTCTGCCTTCCCATCACCTCCAAGGTAAAAGGTTATCCTTTTGAAGTGGCACTTCCTGATATGTTAGAAATTCAAGGTGTCATTTTGTCTGACCAGATTAAAAATTTGGACTTTTCAGTACGAGATATATCGTTTATTTGTAGGGTAAGTGATGAAGTAGTGAACCAAGTGCAAAAGAATGTTTTGGCACTTGTGGGTGGCTAATAGTTACCTTAAAATATAAAGAGCCAATTCATCACTTAAAAAGAAATTTTCATTATAGAAGTGTGTCGTTGTCTGGTTTAGTTTCTTTTCGTCACACAGTAGTGTAGCACGTTGTAGCATATCTGTTGAGAGAGAATCTTTTTCTATGCCTACATCTGAGCGCAGGCCTAAAAAGATTTTCTCTGTGAGCAGTGCTTCTTCTGTAAGCACTTCTTCGCTGATATGCAAAGGATTTTTAATATAAGCATCTATCTCTGTCTGAGGGTAAAAACGTTTGTCCTTCAAAAAGCCAACAGCCCCAGCTCCTGCACCTATGTAGTCTTTTGTCTGCCAGTAACCTTTGTTGTGTTTGCTTTGGTAGGTGCCAAAGTTTGAGATTTCATAGGCTTTGAAACCTCGTGATTCTATCTGCTCTGTGACAAAAAAGGCAAGATTCTCATCATCTTGACGTACTTCAGGGGTGGCTGCAAATTTGGTAGCATCTTCTATGGTGAGTTCATAGGCAGAGATGTGGTCTATGGGGAGGGTAAATGCTGTTTCTATATCGTTTAAAAGTAAGGATTCTGTATCTCCCTGATAGTTGTAGATAAGGTCTAAAGAGATATGTTGAAAACCGAGTGCATGTGCATGGGCTATGGCATCTTTGGCTTGTTGTGGATTGTGTGCTCTGTTGAGGCGTTTGAGTTTTTCTGCATCAAAACTTTGTACCCCAAAGCTCACGCGATTCACACCCAGTTCTTTCATACCTTTAAGCCACTCTTTTGTAGCAGAATTTGGGTTTGCCTCTGTGGTGATTTCTGCATCTTTTTGAAGGTAGGGCATGAGTAGTGTAAAGATGGGTGTATAGAGTTCAGATACCACGGTAGAGGGTGTTCCTCCACCGATGAAGAGTGTTTCTATGCTGTTTTCTTTTGCCCCAAAACGTTTAAGCTCAAAGACAATCTGCTGGTACAAAGCGCGCATATATGCTTCACGTGTATCGAACTTATCGACATAGGTATTAAAAGCACAATAGTGGCACTTTGAGTCACAGTAGGGGATATGTATATACACTAACATCAATAACCTTCTTCTTGAAAATTGGTAAAACCAATCTTTCAATTGCCCATAGGAAATACCCTTGGGGTGCATCTCACTAAAGCTTTGCCCTTGGCAAGAATTTTTAGATAGATGTAATCGCATTTTAGATAAAATAATATCAGAAAAAGAAGTGACTTCTGTTGAAGTGCTTTATTTATAATTTAATATAAGAGTTGACATTATGCAGAGACAAAAGATATATCGTCCGAATGTTGCAGCCGTCATACTCTCTTCCAAATTTCCAGAAAAGTGTGAATTTTTTGTGGCACACAGAAGTGATATCAAAAATGCGTGGCAATTTCCTCAAGGGGGCATTGATGAAGGTGAAACGCCCAGAGAAGCACTAAAGCGTGAATTGTTAGAAGAGATTGGTTGTGATAATGTTGAGGTGTTGGGAGAGTATCCGGAATGGATTTCTTATGATTTCCCAAAGAAAACAAACAGTAAAAAACTCTATGCTTTTGATGGGCAAACGCAAAAGTATTTTTTAGTACGTCTTAAAGAGGGTGCGGAAATTAATTTGGATGCCTATCATATTCCTGAGTTTGCAGAGTATGATTTTGTAGATTATGATAGTTTATTTAAGAAAGTAACCTATTTTAAACGTAAAGTGTATCGTAAGGTCATAGATTATTTTATAAAAGAGGGTTTAATATAGCATGTTAGTTGTACATAAATATGGAGGGACGAGTGTTGGCGATTTGGATCGTATTGAAAATGTAGCCAACAGAGTAGCCAAAGTCAGAGAAGCGGGTGATGATGTGGTGGTGGTTGTATCTGCCATGTCAGGTGAGACCAATAAACTGATAGGTTATGCAGAACATTTTACAAGTACTCCAGCGAAAAAAGAGATGGACATGCTCCTCTCTTCAGGCGAACGTGTCACGGCAGCATTGCTTTCTATTGCGTTACAGTCTAAAGGATTTGATGCAGTAGCGATGTCAGGAAGACAAGCAGGTATTGTGACAGACGATACACATACCTATGCACGCATCGAGACCATAGACCCCACAGCGATACACAATGCCATAGCAGAAGGTAAAGTAGTGGTAGTCGCAGGTTTTCAGGGTATCAATAAAGATGGTTCAGTAACCACACTGGGGCGTGGTGGTTCCGACCTTTCTGCTGTAGCACTTGCAGGAGCACTTAAAGCGGATCAGTGTGAGATTTACTCAGATGTAGATGGCATCTATACCACGGATCCACGCATAGAGCCTCATGCGAAAAAACTCGATACCATTTCCTATGATGAAATGTTAGAGTTGTCAAGTCTTGGTGCAAAGGTTTTGCAAAACCGTTCAGTAGAGTTGGCAAAAAAATTGGGTGTAAAACTCTATGCAAAAAGCAGTTTTTCAGACAACGCAGGCACATTGATAACAGAGGAGAGTAACAATATGGAAGAAGTATTAGTATCTGGTGTCGTACTAGATAAAAACCAAGCAAGAGTCACACTCAGAGGTGTCTCAGACAGACCGGGTATTGCTGCAGAGATATTTACAAAACTAGCAAGTGAAAATATTAATGTGGATATGATTATCCAAAATATGGGTACTGACGGCTCTACCAATCTTGGCTTTACTGTACCAGAGAGTGAACTGGAAAATGCAAAAAAAGTGATGGAGTCATTTGATCATGATATAGAGGGTATGGACTATGATGAAAAAGTCTGTAAAGTCTCTGTGGTAGGTGTGGGGATGAAATCACATTCTGGTGTGGCAGCTACAGCATTTACGGTACTTGCTGATTCAAACATTAATATACAGATGATATCTACTTCTGAGATAAAAGTCTCTATGGTGATAGATGAAAAATATGGTGAACTTGCTATTCGTGCATTACATGAAGCCTATGAGTTGGACAAATAATTATAATGCAACAACTTTTAAAATGGACACTTGAGACGATACGTGAAGAAGAGTCCAGTTTCTCGTGGATGGAAGAGCACCGTTACGAATGGGCACCTTTGGTAAAGAGTGCTGTCTCCCAATGTGTTGAGGGTAAAACGGTACTTGTTGTGACTGATGAGCCACGAAAGTGGTTTGGAAAGTACATTTTAAATGCGGTCAATGATTTGCGAAAGAACAGACCACTCTTGCCTTTTTATCAACTCGCAGAGTGTTTTCCAAATCTTTCAAACATCCATTCGACTGATGAGATGCAACTTTTAGAAGATATGTTAGATATTTCATATCCAAATGGTTACTATATTTGGTACATTGGCAGAGGTGATCATCCTTATAGTAAAGTTGCGTACAGATGTCACAATAGTTTTTTATGGGTGCTTGATGAAGAGGTGCAAAATGCTTTTGCATTGCGTTCTTCTGATGCTTTGCTTGACATAAAACTTTTACAACTCTATAAGCTTTTTGATCATACGATTTCTGCTGCACTCTTTGGAGATTTAGATTTAGAATCATGAAATTAACTTCCCAAGTCATAGTGAGCTCAAAGATAGAAGAGACTGTAGCTATGCTTGAGTCACAGCAAAGCGATGAACGCATTATTAAGATATCTGAAGAAGAAAAATCTTTTTCTGTTGATGATGCAAAAGAGGCTATTGCCAAGGCGTATATGGCGAGTGAAGAAACTACAGTTATTATACTCTCTGCAAAAGTTTTTTCTCCTATTGTTCAAAATAAACTGCTCAAAGTGATAGAAGAGCCACCTAAAAACAAAGAGTTTATACTTGTAACCCAAAGTAAATCTACAATACTTGATACTATTCGTTCTCGTTTACCTATCAGGGTGCTTTCCGAGCATACACAAGAGCTGGAATTGGGTATAGATATCACACATCTCTCTTTGGCATCGGTGTATGATTTTACACAGGAGCATAAACGTACCAATGCAAAAGAGATGATGTTTATTGTAGAGCATATTGTCAAAAAGGCAATCGCATCTGGCAACTATGATTTAGATGAGAAGAGTTTGGATCTATTTTCAAACAGTTATGTGGCTTTGGATATGGGGTCTCCGCCGCAGTTTGTTTTGAATGGGGTGCTTTTAAAGCTTTTGGCACGTAAAAAGCGTTAAAATATAGAATGATAAAATAACTTGATAATATTTGATTGAATTGCCTTTTATTCAATCTGTGGCGTTGTTATTCTCCTTACTTTTTTAGAAAAAGTAAGCAAAAATCGTCATGGCTCTCGAATCGCTCCGCTTTCAAGGGTATTCGCCATGACAGAGCACACTTTGTGTGATTGATGGAAGGGTCTAAATATGCATATTTATAAACTTGGTACGATAGTTGATAAAAAGAAAGCGCTCAAAACATTAGGTGTTGAGTCTGGTGGGGTGGGGATTATGGCTAAGAAGATGGAGTTGATGTACTTCTTCATCAAAGACCTTAGATGTCCTGCTGCCAATATATTGAAGCAAGATGCATTGAGTATCGGGGCAGAGCTTGCGGTACCAGGTGGGGTGATACTGTGTGAAAAAGAGCTGTATGACTGCATACTCATCGGGACACGTAAGCATATGGAGGTGCTTTCACGTAAAGAACTGGCACAACCTTTTGGGCTTAAAGCGGTTGCGCTTGCGCTCAAAAAGTTTTTATCGGTCAAATCCAAGCCTACACAAATCATGGGGATTATCAATGCAAATGAGGACAGTTTTTTTGAGGGGAGTCGCTTTCAAAAAGAAGATGCCATTGCTCAAATCAAACAGATGATATCTGAGGGTGCAGACATCATAGACATCGGTGCAGTCTCGTCACGCCCCAATGCTGATGAGGTGAGTGAGCTTGTCGAACAGGGGCGCATTAAGCCTATCTGTGATGCCATCGCTTCGGAAAAACTCTATGAAAAAGCTATATTTTCTATAGATAGCTACACGCCATCGGTAGTAGAGTATGCACTCAAAAGTGGATTTGGTATTATCAATGACATCACTGGGGCAAGCAACGAAGCCATCATAAAGCTAGCCGTGAAGTATGATGCCAAGCTCTGCATCATGCATATGCAAGGCATACCACAAACTATGCAGAAAAATCCAAACTATGAGGATGTGATGGTAGAGATAAGTAGATTTTTTGAGGAGCGTATCGCTAAGTGTGAAGCTTTGGGTTTAGAGAGAAAAAACATTATTTTAGATGTGGGAATAGGCTTCGGAAAAACACTGGAACATAATATCACCCTCATTAAAAATATGGCACATTTTGGACTCTTTGGCTGTGAAGTGTTGGTAGGAGCTAGTCGTAAGTCTATGATAGACAAAATCATTTCTACGCCGACAGAAGAGCGTCTGGCAGGGACACTGGCGCTTCACCTCAAAGCAGTAGAAAACGGTGCA
>JALSSQ010000087.1 GCA_026984165.1 Sulfurovum sp. | reverse complement strand
GTTCTAGTTGCGGAGGTGTGCTGTATCGTTATGATTCAAAGCTGATTGAACATGGTTTGGCATTGAGTATCACAGGGCTTATTTTTTTTGTACTTGCCAATACATTTCCTTTGGTGAAAATAGAGATACTCGGACACGAACAGTTTCTTACCATACCTAAAACCTTTATCTCACTGTTTGACAATGGCTTTTACATTGTAGGGCTTATCTGTGCCTTTCTTATTTTTATTTTTCCTGCGATGATATTTATCATCAATATCTCAATTTTTTTACTGTTAAAACTTAAAAGAGGAAAAGAGTTGAGTAAAGCGTTATTGGTGATGTTCTCACATATTAAGCCTTGGAGCATGAACGATATATTTCTTATTAGTATACTTGTAGCTTTGGTAAAGCTCATTGGATATGCCCAAATACATATGGGTACAGCATTTTGGGCATTGATTATGTTTGTACTTATTGATTTGTATATTACAAGGATGATACATATTTCTGAAGTTTGGATGTTAAGAAGACGTATCTATGAGCACAAAGGACATAGATGATAGAAGTAAATGAAGAACAACTTATACGTTGTCCCATCTGTGAAGCGGTAAATTTAGATAAGGGCAAGGAGAATATATGTAGGCGTTGTGGTTCTACCATTTATAAACATAAACATTTTAGTACAGAAAAGTCTTGGGCATACCTTATTACAGCTATCATCGCCTATATCCCTGCCAATCTCTACCCTATGCTTATTACCAAACAGTTTGGTGCAGTAGAAGGTAGCACCATACTAGGTGGAGTAGTGTTACTATGGGAGCATGGCTCATACCCCATAGCGATGATAATATTCATAGCATCCATACTGATACCTGTACTTAAATTTTTGGTTTTGATTTATCTGTTAATTAGTGTAAAATACCCTATAGGAAAAGACAAAAAACTCAATAAACATAAACTTTACTATATGACAGAGGCTGTAGGTCCATGGTCTATGATAGACGTTTTTGTAGTGGCAATCCTTGCAGCACTGATACATCTAGCCAATATAGAGATAGTAGCAGGTACTGCCGCGACGGCTTTTGCACTCTCTGTCTTTTTCACACTTTTAGCAGCACATGCTTTTGATGAAAGATTGATAAAAGAAAATAAATAACTTTAAGGATAACAGAAAATGTCTAAACAGATACCCAAAATAGAAGAGTCTAGCAAATTTAACTTTATCACTTCTATTTGGATAGTGCCATTTATTGCACTGCTTATTGCTGCTTGGCTTGCATATCAGTATTTTTCTGAATTGGGTCCAGAGATACGCATCATATTTCCGAAAAATGAAGGACTACAGGCAGGACAGAGTCATATTAAATATAAAGATGTTCCCATAGGTGTTGTTAAAAAAATAGAACTTCAAGAAGATGGAGATGGTGTGATTGTTATTGCGAGGATGGACAAAGATACAGAGGCATATCTCAATGATAATACAAAATTTTGGATTGTAAAACCTGAAGTAGGTGTGACAGGTGTGTCTGGACTTGAAACACTTATCTCAGGTACTTATATCAATATGTATACGGAAAAGGGTGGCACATTTAAAGAGACCTTTCATGGTATGAGCCATGCCTATAGAAAAATCAATGACGGTGAGTATTTTCATTTGAGTGCGCCTGTGGGCTATAATATCAAAAAAGGAACACCGCTTTATTTTAAAAATATACAGGTAGGACAAGTAGAATATATGAATATTTCTTTGGATGGTTCTTCTGTTGATTTTATTGTTTTTGTTGAAAAATTTTATGTACCTTATGTACATACTGATTCGAAATTTTGGGTGGCCAGTGCTTTAGATGTAGATATTTCAAATGGTAGATTAGATGTGAATATTGCTCCTTTTAGTTATATGTTGCATGGAGGGATTAGTTTTTCATCTACCGGTGAGGATCCAAATAATACAGTTGAAGATGCTTACGTATTTCATCTTTATCAAAACAGAGGGGTGGCTGAAGGGAAACAGATAGGTCAGGGTGGAGATTATATACACACTTTTGAGATAGATACATATGCTTCTATCGCCAAACTTAAAGTGGATGCTTCGGTACGGTATGAAGGTTATGATGTGGGAAGGGTAAAGGATATAAAGCTTTCTTTTGAACCAAAAACACATAAAATGATGGGAAAAGTTTATGTTGATATTGATACTTCTTCTTTTGCAACAGAAGATGAAAACAGTAGTACTTGTGAAAAAAGATTTATGCGTGCCTTAAAAGAAGGACTTCATGCAAAAATAACACCAACAGATCCTATTACAGGGATGTTATATGTAAAGCTCCTTTTTGAAGACAGTAATGAAACACAAACTATTGCTTATGGTAAAAAATACCCTATCATTCCTTCTTCTTTATATAATGAGAGCAGTGTAATGGATGGGGTAGAGCATTTTATTGCCAAGCTCAATCATTTGCCATTAGAGAAATTAGTCACTTCACTTCATAAAGTTGTTACCGATACAAATGAGGTGGTCAATGGCGTAAATAAACCTTTGGTTACCGTGCTTAGTAATTTGAAAACAACGATTAAAAATCTTAATAAAATGACCAATAAAAAATCTTTTGTAGCCATGCCTGATGAAATCAATAAAACACTTAAAGAGTTAACCCGTACTTTAAAAACCACTAAAAAAGTAGTTAAAGGGTATGACAATAACTCTCTGATAACGCACCAAATAACAGAAACACTTAAGATTGTGACTAAAACATCAAAAGAGATGCAACAGTTCTTAAAAATGCTGAATCGTAAACCTAATTCACTTATTTTTGGAGATAAATAATGATTCATACAAAATTACTATTACCCCTCATCACACTGTTCATGTTAAGTGGATGTTTTTCTAGTCACTATTATGTACTTTCAACGGCTTCACAACCTAGCCAAACTTATTCTCAAAAAAATATGAGCATAGGAGTTGAAAAGGTGACTGTACCTGAGTACTTGTTTAAGCGTGAGATAGCTGTGGCTAAGAGTGAAAGTGAAGTAACTTTTGTTCATGATGGTACATGGGCAGAAGATATGGATACAGGACTTACGACACGTCTGATTAGCTTTTTACAAAAAAAGTTTAACACCCCAAATGTGCATCTTTATCCTTGGAATGTTGATACCCAACCTAGCAAAAAGGTACAAGTACATATTTCGCGTTTTATTGCACAAGGTGACACAGTCTATTTGGATGCCACATGGGAAGTAGAAGATATGCGTACGCATCATAAAAAAGCAAGTCTATTTCAAAAACGTATAACAATAAAGCAAAGTGGTACCTCAGGTATAGTCAAAACGATGAATACTGCTTTTAGTCTATTAGAAAGTGCTATTGCGACTGGACTTAAAACACAAGCGAAAAGGTAGCATCCTTGCTATTATTTTCTATTTTCAATGTTCCTCCCATTAATCATCTTGGAATATAAAGCCCTATACCTGTATTGTCTTCTTTGGTAGTGAAATAAGGCTCAAAGATACGAGGTAATACTTCTTTGTCTATGCCACTTGCATTATCTGAGACTAGCATACGGTTTTTATCTTCGGCTGGCAAGTGCGATAAAAAGGTGCTGATAATGGTTAGGGTGAGTAGTATAAGTTTCTTCATAGCATAACTATAGCCAATAATATGAGGAGAAAATGAGGACTTTATGACAATACATACTAAATATGCTATAATATACTTATGACGATAAAGGAGATAAAATGACAACCACTATGAGCATTA
>JALSSQ010000086.1 GCA_026984165.1 Sulfurovum sp. | reverse complement strand
TCTGTGGCATTAGAAACGAAAGGTATTGAACATCAGGTGCTTATCAGAGAGAAGTTACAAGAGGGTGGTTTTTCTTTTAGAGAGGAACATTGATAGAATGAAAAATGAGAAATGAGAAATGAGAAATGAGAAATGAAAAATGAAAAATGAGAAATGAGAAATGAGAAATGAGAAATGAGAAATGAGAAATGAGAAATGAAAAATGAAAAATGAGAAATGAGAAATGAGAAATGAGAAATGAGAAATGAGAAATGGGAGTCGTGTGCTTGCTATAGATTTGGGGTCAAATACTTTGCGGGTATTGGCGTATGATTGTGAAACCGGAAAATCTGTTTGGGAGTTTGAGAAAATTGTCAAAACTGCGGATGGATTGGCTGAGTCTGGGATGATAAATGAAGGTGCTTTGGCTAGGGTGATTGCTGCTATCAAAGAGGCACAAGGGCAGATAGATTTTGCTTCTTGCGCTGTGAGAGCTGTGACTACTGAAGCACTGCGTCGTGCCTCTAATGCAGAGCCGATACTAAAGAAGATTGAAAAAGAAACAGGGGTTATTTTTGAGATTATCTCAGGAGAAGAAGAGGCTCGACTTACATTGTTGGCAGTCCAAAACAGACTTCAAAAGCTACAGTATGCCTCTGATACTTTTGTTTTAGTAGATATTGGTGGAGGCTCTACCGAACTTATCTTTCATTATGGGGAAGAGACCGTAAGCAAAAGCTTCCCTGTGGGCATCGTTACCATCGCGCAAAGTTATGAAAATTTAAAAAATATAGAAGCATCACTTCCACAAGAAATGCTCGATATGCAAAGGTTTTGTGCAGAAATATATGTTACAAATGGTAAACCAAACGCTTTTGTAGCCACAGCAGGCACTCCTACTACGGTAGCAGCGATGAAGCTTGGATTTAACTATGAAAGCTACGATGCAGCTAAAATCAATGGTACTTCTTTACAAAAAGATGAATTGGACTTTTATCTTAAAAAACTACTCTCACTGCCTTTTGCAGAGCGTGAAATAGCGGTGGGTACTGGACGTTCCGACCTTATCGCAGCAGGGATACTCATCTATAAACAACTCTATACACTCCTAGAGTTTCAAAGCTGTGTTGTTATAGACGATGGCTTACGTGAAGGTGTGGCTCTGGATAGGTGTGTAAATAATAAAATGCAATTTTAAGAGTATTGGTAATTGCCATATATTAACACAGGTTCAAATAAAAAAGGACAAAGAAACAACCTGTAACTAATATATGGCTGAAGTGCAAAAGGTAAATTAAAAGGAGGATATATGCACTCCATATTGGAAGTATAATGAAAAAAAGTCAAAAAAAAGTCAAAATTTTTTGCAATAAACTCTAACCTTTTTTCGCTATAATCAGACAAAATATAATAATGGAGTGTGTAATGGGACAAATGTCTGGTGCACAAATGGTGTGTGAAGCGATTATTGCTGAGGGTGTAAAGACCGTATTTGGTTACCCTGGTGGTGCTATCATGCACGTGTATGATGAAATATATAAGCAAAATGGGTTTGAGCATATCTTAAATCGTCACGAACAGGCTGCGGTACATGCAGCAGATGGTTATGCGAGAGCCACTGGTGAAGTGGGTGTTGCTATGGTTACCTCTGGACCGGGGTTTACCAATGCAGTTACTGGGCTGGCAACAGCCTATATGGACTCTATCCCTTTGATAGTTATCTCTGGACAGGTGCCACTTTCACTTATAGGAACTGATGGTTTTCAAGAAATTGATGCAGTGGGTATCTCTCGACCTTGTACCAAGCATAATTTTTTAGTGCGTTCGATTGAAGAACTTCCACGTGTGCTTAAAGAGGCATTTTACATCGCACGTTCTGGTCGTCCAGGGCCTGTACTTGTAGATATTCCCAAAGATATTACTGTGGATATTGGTGAGTTTATCTATCCTGACTCTGTAAATATTCCGAGCTACAAGCCTACCTATAAAGGGAATAAACGTCAGATAGAAAAAGCAGTTGAAGCTATTAAAAAATCTAAAAAACCTCTACTCTATATAGGTGGTGGTGCAGTACTCTCCGGTGCCTATGCCTTGATTAGAGAGTTGGCAAAAAAAACACAAATCCCTGTTGTTGAGACCCTTATGGCAAGAGGGGTGATGGGTGCAGACAATCCATTGCTTCTGGGTATGCTTGGTATGCATGGAAATTATGCATCCAATATGGCAATGTCAGAGACAGATTTGGTCATTTCACTTGGTGCAAGATTTGATGACAGGGTCACAGGTAAACTTTCTGAATTTGCGAAGTATGCAGATATTATTCATGTGGATATCGATGCAGCAAACATTGGTAAACTTGTCGATGTGGACTATCCTATCGTGGGGGATGTGACTGAAGTACTTGAGGCGATGCTCCCACAATTAGATGATGTAGATACAGATCGTTATGAGGCATGGAGAAACATTTTAAAGCGTTATGATGAACTCCATCCTCAATCTTATGTAGATTCTGATGAAGTGATTAAGCCTCAGTGGGCTATTGAGCGCGTTGGTGAACTTGTGGGTGAAGATGCCATCATTACTTCTGATGTAGGACAACACCAAATGTGGGCAGCACAGCACTATCCTTTTGATAGACCACGTCAATGGATAAACTCTGGTGGACTGGGTACGATGGGATTTGGTTTCCCAGCAGCACTTGGTGCAAAAAGAGCATTTCCGGACAAAACAGTTATCAATGTTACAGGAGATGGCTCTATCTTGATGAATATGCAGGAGTTGGTGACGGCGGCTGAGTATAAGATACCAGTCATTAACCTGATTTTAAACAACCACTTTTTAGGTATGGTAAGACAGTGGCAGACCTTTTTTTATGAGAAGCGCTACTCAGAGACCGATTTGAGCTTTCAGCCTAACTGGAAAGCACTTGCAGAGGCATGTGGGGGTATCGGATATGATGTGACGACTAAAGCAGAGTTTGATGCAGCACTCAAAGATGCTATAGCGCAAGATAAAGTCTGTTTTATGAATGTTGCGGTGAACCGTTTTGAGGATGTGCTTCCGATGGTTCCAGCAGGTGGTGCACTCTTTAATATGATGTTGCCACAAACCACAAAAGGAGATGCATAATGGTACATTCTATAAATGAAAGACGTGTTATCTCTGTGATTGTGATGAATGAGAGTTCCGTGCTTACGCGTATCACGGCACTTTTTGCAGCACGTGGATACAATATCGAATCTTTGACTGTAGCACCCATTCCCAATAGTGAAATGTCACATATCACCATAGCCACCAATGGATCTGCCAAATTGATGGAGCAGATAACCAAACAGCTTCATAAGCTCATACCTGTATATAAGGTAATAGAGCATGAGGAGATGGTGGAAAAAGAGATGGTTTTGGCAAAGTTTCCTATCGCTGAAAACCTTGCAGATATCTCTGTGCTCTCTGCTGCTTATAATGGCGGTGTTGTCAATGTAGGCAAGGAGATGATTATCGTGATGGTAGCAGATGAGCCAAAACGTATTAAACATTTTATAGAAGCTGCACAACGATACAACCCTTGCGAGATTGTACGTGGTGGTGTGGTGGCTATAGAAAGATAACATTTTCGTAGGGTGCGTAATCACGCACCAATAATTTATTGTGGTGCGTGATTACGCACCCTACATAAGGACTTTAATGACCTACAAACTTTCCGAAATCACAAAAACACTTAACATCCATTTTGACGGCAATGACATCGACATCGACGGCATACATACATTAAGTGAAGCCACATCCACACA
>JALSSQ010000085.1 GCA_026984165.1 Sulfurovum sp. | reverse complement strand
GACATGTAATTTTATTGATTTTATTAAAAGGCTATGAAGTGCCTAAACCATGGGAACTGTAGGATAATTAGCTATTTTACCCTATTAGGTTCGAATCCTGATGGGTGTACCACTCTAATCGTTATTGACTTGCTTTCATAGATTTTTTGAAAAAAATATAATTTAATCATAAATGTAATGAAAATAAAGAAGCTCTTCTGCTATTTTACATTCTAGATTTATGAAAAACCAAACCCTAACCAGACTTACACTATAATCATAACACTAGAATGAGGGAGAAAAAGATGAATATTTTACTCATAAATGATAACCCTGTTGTTTCACGTTTGTTGGCACTTTGTACACGCGACAAGGGGATGGTACTTGAAGAAGTGCAAAAAGTTGATAGTCTTGCACATGCTACTTATGATGTTGTATTTATCGATGAAGGTTCTTATAAAGGCGAGGTAATGCATCTTTCTGAAGTTTTAGATATAGGTAAAAAAATTCTTTTATCAAATTCAGATGTTGAGATCAATGATTTTGATATGACTATCAAAAAACCTTTTTTGCCTTCACAGATTATAGAAGTACTTGATAATATTGATACTCACGAAATAGTTAAAAAAGAAATTTCTACTATTTTCCCACTATCTGCAGAAGAAGAGGCTGTGGAGCAAACAGATATATCAAGTAGCCAAATACTTGATAGGGAGGAGTTGGAAAAAATTAAAGAGTTGCTAAAAGAGGATGATAATATCATTGTCTCAAATGATGAACTTAGTGAAGAGGAAATAGCATCACAAAAGATTGAGGTGATAAAACAACAATTGATAGCAGATGGACTAGAAATTGTAGAGGAGAATGAGATAATCGATACGTTAAGCAGAAAAGATGAGGTAGTTGTTTTTTCTTCAGAAGAGAACAGCAAGAATATACCAAGCAAACATAAAAAGAAAAAATCTAAAAATAAAAAGAAAAAACCAGTAGTCTTTTCAGAAAAGGAACGTCAACACATAGAGGATGCAGTGCAAGTGGCTCTTGCTACACTGAAACGCAAACAGATGAAAAAACTGCTTAAAGGTAAAAAGGTGGAGATTGCTATAAAATTGAAGGGAAAGGCGTAATGCAAAAAGGTGCAATACTTGTACTTTCAGGGCCAAGTGGTGCAGGTAAAAGTACCATTATCAATGCAGCTTCAGAAGAGATAGGGGAGTATTATTTTTCTATTTCTACAACCACTCGCGCACCTCGTGTAGGGGAAAAGAATGGTATCGACTATTTTTTTGTAAGCAAAGAGAGTTTTGAAGAGGACATTAAAGCTGGGAACTTTTTAGAGTATGCAGAGGTACATGGCAACTATTATGGTACATCACTCAAACCTGTCAGAGAGGCATTGGAAGAGGGGAAACTCGTCATTTTTGACATTGATGTGCAGGGGCACAGACTTGTGCGTGCGAAAATGAACGACATTACCACTTCTGCTTTCATCACTCCCCCTACACTGCAAGCACTTGAAGAGCGTTTGCGTGCACGATGTACAGATGATGAGTCTGTGATTGTCAACCGCATAGAAAATGCCAAACATGAGATAAAAGCTTTAGGTGAGTATGATTTTACGATTATTAACGACACGGTAGAAAAGGCGGCTAAAGAGTTTGTTATCGTGGCAAAAGCAGCGAGATTGAAACAAAGCAGGGAAGATGAAGCCAAATTTATTAAAACTTGGCTAGGTTAAACATTTTTAAGTATAATTATCAAAATTTTAATATTTATGTCTATATGGACATGAGAAAAGGATGAACTATGGGTATGCCAAGTATGCCAGAGTTGTTGATTGTACTTGCAATCGTCGTATTACTTTTTGGAGCGAAAAAAATTCCAGATCTTGCAAAAGGTATGGGTAAAGGTATTAAAGATTTCAAAAAAGCAATCAAAGAAGATGATGAAGATATCAAAGAAGTTGCTTCTAAAGCCGCCGATGAAGTTGAAGCAAAAATCGAAGAGAAGAAAAGCGAAAACGCGTAATTTTCTCCACCATTTCGTTATGAGACACTCTTCTCATAGCCTTTACACTATCCCTACGGAAAATCAATGAAATTAAAATCACAGATTAATGATATTATAAAAGATGCGTTTGATAAAGCTGGCATCAAGCATGAACCTATGTCTGTCTCTGAAGCTACCAAACCAGAGTTTGGAGACTATCAGTTTAATGGAGCTATGGCACTTTCTAAAAAGTTGGGTAAAAATCCTAGAGAAATAGCGCAAAATATCTTGGATGCACTAGATTTAACAGGAGTACTTGCTAAGGCTGAGATAGCAGGGCCTGGGTTTATCAATCTTTGGCTCAACCCTCTTTGGATAGCAACACAAAGTCAGTCAGCCTTAGATGATGCACGTTTAGGTGTGGGAGTACGAGAAAACCCTATCAAAGTAGTGGTAGATTACTCAGGCCCAAATATGGCAAAACAGATGCACGTGGGGCATTTACGTTCGACGATTATTGGTGATACGCTAGCCAATCTCCTGACTTTCTTAGGCGATGAGGTGATTCGCCAAAATCACATTGGAGACTGGGGTACGCAGTTTGGTATGCTCATCGCTTATCTTGAGATGAAAGATGAAGATGGCTCACTAAGCCTAAAAGATTTAGAGCAATTTTATAAAGATGCCAAAGCCCAGTTTGATGCCAATGCAGACTTTGCAGACAAAGCCAGAGAGTATGTGGTAAAGATACAATCAGGCGATTCACATTGTCTGAAACTGTGGCAGAGGTTTATCGATATTTCACTGGGACACTGCGAAGAGGTATATAAGAAGCTGGGTGTCAACTTGACACGTGATGATGTACGTGCGGAGAGTTTTTATAATGCGCGTTTGCCTAAAGTGATAGATGCCCTAGATGCCAAAGGGATGCTTGCGCAAAGTGATGGTGCACAGTGTGTCTTTTTGGAGGGTGAAGAGATACCTGTGATTGTCCAAAAGGGTGATGGTGGATACCTTTATGCCACTACAGACCTTGCAGCTTTATGGTATAGAGCAGAAGTCTTGGGTGCAAAACGTATTTCATATGTGGTAGATGCGAGACAAAGTGAGCACTTCAAGCAAGTCTTTAAGGTGGCAAAAGAGGCAGGCTTTGTGGCTGAGGATGTCACACTTGAGCATATTGCTTTTGGTACGATGATGGACAAGGGTGGTAAACCATTTAAAACACGTGATGGTGGTACTGTCAAGTTGATTGACTTGCTTGATGAGGCTGTTGTCAAAGCACGTGCAACGATTCATGATAAAGAGGCATATAGCCAAGAAGAGATAGACGAATTGGCAAAAATTATTGGTATAGGTGCGGTGAAGTATGCTGATCTTGCGATTAACCGTGAGTCAAATTATATCTTTAACTGGGATAAGATGCTCTCTTTTGAGGGAAATACTTCACTTTATATGCAGTATGCCTATGCGAGGATTCAGAGTATTTTTAGAAAGCACAATGCCCCTATAGAGGGAGATATTATCATCGGTGATGTGTTGGAACATAGATTGGCTACTATGCTGCTACGCTTTGAAGATGTGCTTGAGCGTGCAGCAGTCGATGCAAGTCCTCATCAAATCACAACTTATCTTTATGATTTGGTGACACTCTTTATGCGCTTTTATGAGCAAAATCCTATACTTAAAGAGGGTGTGGAACTAGAGACCAAAATGAGTCGTTTGCATTTGGCCGATCTTACGGCGAAGACCATTAAGCAAGGGCTGGATATACTTGGGATTAAAGTTGTGGATAAACTGTGATAAAATTAGAAATT
>JALSSQ010000084.1 GCA_026984165.1 Sulfurovum sp. | reverse complement strand
ACTTTAATCTTTCACTTTTTTAAAAAAACATATCCAAAAATTCACCACCTACCTCTGAAGCCATATCTTTGGCTACGTCACTCATAGGTATAGCTTCCATGAGTTTTCTGTTTCCTTTTCCCATGACTGAGTCAAGTTGTTTGTCCATTTGGTAGCGTATGAGTTTTTGCATGTCTAGGTTAATTTTTGGCTGTTTGAGTGGACCTGAAACTTTTCCTGAAAACGCTTGTCCCTGCATTTTTAAATCAAAATTTGCATACAGGGAATCTTGTTTTGTATCTATCTTTACATGGGTAAAGTTGACGTGACTTTGGCTGTTTTTAAGTACAATATCTCCCACTATGATATTGTCTTGATACTGTGCCCGTAAAGTACTGTAAGGAAAAACTTCTTTGAGCATGTTTACACCAGATTTATCATATATTGTTTTGATCAAATTGGAATTTAAAAATTTTGTATTATTCAAATCTGTTTGTACAAGTAATTTTTTTTCTGTATAGTCATAATTAATACTTCCATTCACTTTGGCATCTAAGATACGAGGATAAGGGAAAAGATGCATAAAGTGTGCAAGTGAGACTTTATGTAAATCAATGTAGAGTTTGTCCTTTTTATAGAGATACTCTATCATGCCACCAAAAGAATTACTTAGCCCACGTACTTTAAACCCTTTGTTATAGTGAAGCTCTCCAGAAGATGAGAATGCTCCCAAATAAGAACCGATTATAGGTTTTAATGGTGCTAAATCGTTTGTAGTAACAGTATAAAATGCTTGAGAAGTATTGGTTTTTAGATTGTATTTTCCTTGACTGATATTTATATCGGCTGTAGCTAATTTGATATTTGATACAAAGAAAATATTGTTATCATTGATGTCAAATTTTGCATCAGTACGTAGTGGTAAACTTTTATATTTTCCTTGGAGTAATTTATAATTTATCTGTCCTTTGCCTTTTTGAGAGCTTTCATCGAAATAATCGAAATTTCCAGAGATATCAGCTTTACCTGAGGGTAACATCGGTTTTCCAATAAGTGTAAAAAACTTAAGGGCATGGATATCTTTCAAGTTAAATGTTATATCGTCCCAGCGTGTTTTATTTTTTATAGCAGAGAAGTGTATTTTCCCTTCCATTGCAGTGCCCTTAGTGCTAATATATAGATGAGAAAATGAGCCACTGAGATGTCCTGAAAGGTTAATATCATCTACAATAGTACAAACAGGGCTAGGTAAACGTTCACTGTGCAAAGTATAATCCATGTTAATAAAATGTTCACTTACTAAACCATCTGTATTTATGTGATAATATTTTTCTAAATCTCCTTTAAATTTGACATAGACATTATCGAATTTTTTTGCGTTGATATTATCAATTTTGACATAAAGTTGTCCCTGTACTGTATGATGAGGAATTTTTATATCAACATACGTGTCTATGGAGTTGTGTAAGGCATTTATTTTTGTATTTTTGAGGTTTATGCGTACAGTGTCACTTTTTAAAGTGATATCTGATGAGAGTTTTTTATTTTTATATTGCATCTGAATATGACTTTTATCAAATACCTGCTGTGTTAGTGAAAAATGAAACTTTTTTTCTATAGTGTGTGTGAGTTGAGAGGAGAAGAGTTTAGCACTCGTAAGTTTGCTATTGAGATGCATCTCATTTTTTTCTATATTAACACTGGCTTTTCCTGTGGCGTTTGCATCAAGGATAGCTTTAGTGTCAAGCATATGCATAAGTTTGACAACAGAAATATTTTTAAAAAGAAGTTTGAGGTTTTTTGGGTCAAAATTAAAATGCAAAACACCATCTAAATCTTTTGAATCACCAGTAATGCTTATGTGTTTGTCATAAACCATTTCACCATGGGCATGCAAGCTACCTTTGAGTTTAGTATGAAGAAGTTTTTCTAATTTAGATAAATCATTAGCTTCTAAAGTATAATGGGCATGGGCATATTTTTTTTCTTGATTGTATTTTCCTTCTGTTATATGTACATGCAATTCGGGGCTTATGAGATCTGTGCTAAAAGTATGTTTATTGTCCTTGACCATAATATGCATCTTTAAAGCTGCATCAAGTCCAAAAAAATTTTTGTCTTTTACCTGATAGTCAATGATACCTACTTTATGTGCTTTTTCTATGACATCAAAATGTATATGGCTTTGTGCTTTACCTTTAAAGAGAGGTTTCTGTTCTAAGAGTGAAAAAAGTTTTGAAGAATTGACATCATGAAGTTTTAGGTCTATGTCTTTAAAAGTATGATGCTGTTTTAAAAAACGATAGTTTATTTTTCCATCAAGGGCAGTTCCTTCTCCTGTGACTTTAATGTTTTGACTCCAGCCTGTTGCTTTTCCGACAATATTAATTGTATCATCAAAGGTACAGATATCACTTTTTAGACACTTGGAATTAAGCGTGTAACGTAAATCAAAATGGCGTTTTTTCATAAATCCGTCAATATGCATGGTATACTGTTTATCTACTACCACATCTGTCCAAACATAAGGGTATTGGTGAAGATTGATACGTTGTATTTCAACGTCAACACCTGTTTTGTGTGTTACGATATAACCTAGAATACTATAAACCGTTTTTTGTCCTGAATCAGTAAAAAAAAGATAGGATATAAGTAGAAAAAGAAAGAGAAACAGTATAAGAAAGTATTTTAAAAGTATGCGCATTTCTTTTTTGTCCTTATCGTAGTATATCTTATTTATGATACCATAATCATCAACTATAAACCACTTTATAGCTATAATATTTGAAATAAATTATCAAGGGATGTAACGATGCAAGACGTAGTACAATGGCTCAAAGAAAATGGCAATTTAAAGATTATAGATACGCCACTTGATGTCGTGCTTGAAATCCCTCATGTGGCATATATAGAGGTAAAAAAAGATGACTCTCGTCCGATACTCTTTACCAAGCCTATTAACAAAGCCAAAGAGATAGCATATGAGATGCCTGTACTTATGAATATCTTTGCAAACAAAGTGCTCACTGAGAAGATATTTGGCAAACATCCTGACCTTGTGGCAGAGGGTATAGAGGAGCTGCTCAAGCTCAAACCACCCAAAGGACTCAAAGCTAAACTGGCCATGATACCCAAACTCTTTTCGCTCAAAAATGTCTTTCCCAAACGTCTGAAGTTTAAAGGGGAGTGTCAAGAGATTATCCTCTCCAAGTCTGAAGTCGATTTGGACAGGTTGCCCATACTCAAAACTTGGCAAGAGGATGGAGGAGCGTTTATTACGATGGGGCAGGTCTATACCCAAAGTCTTGATGGCAGTATGCAAAACCTCGGTATGTACAGACTCCAACAGTACGACAAAAACCATTTGGGAATGCATTGGCAGATACATAAAGATGCTTCACACTTTTTCGACCAGTATCAGCGTGCAGGCAAAAAGATGCCAGTGAGTATAGCCATAGGAGGTGATCCGCTCTATATCTGGTGCGGACAAGCGCCTATGCCTCATGGGATGTTTGAGATGTTGCTCTATGGTTTTGTGCGTGGCAAAAATGCACAGTTGGTGAAGTCTATCACCAATGATATCTATATACCACGTGATGTGGACATTGTCATAGAGGGCTTTGTAGATCCCACACTCACAGAGATAGAGGGTCCCTTTGGTGATCATACAGGCTACTACACGCTTCAAGAGCCTTTTCCTGTGATGGAAGTAGAGACTATTACCATGAAAAAGAATCCTGTCTTTGCCGCCACAGTTGTAGGCAAGCCACCACTAGAAGACAAATATATGGGCTGGGCAACAGAGCGCGTCTTTTTG
>JALSSQ010000083.1 GCA_026984165.1 Sulfurovum sp. | reverse complement strand
ATAGACTACTTTAGCTACACCAAAACCTTTAGCTTTGTATCCTATCATACCATTCACATCCACAAGACCATCTGCTGGTGTACCCAAGAACATATCAGCCCAACCATTTTGCCCGTGTAATGTTGCTAAAGGTGTACTAAAGACAGCATTGGCACCATTTCCTGCACCTAACACTTCATACTTGGCACCAGCCAAGAAACCACTCATATTCAACGTCGCTTCAATGTTGTAGTAGTCAGCATCTGCTGTTTTATTTTTTGTCACATCTTCAAATGATGGGTCAGTTTGTAAAGCATACTCTGCACGGTATGACAAATCTGTTCCTGCACCTAAAGCAAACTTACCCGTAGCAGCGATACCATAGGTATCATGGATATCTTCAATCATATAGGCATATCCTGTCAATGTCAATGCATCCATCACCTTATAACTAGCATGTAAAAGTACACTGCCTGTATCAAAATTGTCTCCTACTGGTTTGACGGTATCCGCATCAAAGATAGTATTGACTTGCCACACATACGCAGCAAGCAAACTAAGATTTGGGGCAGAATTATTAATCACTGCTGCAGCATCGTAAGTCTGAGGCATTTGTCTCCAGTTTACAGTACCAATGAAACGTTGGTTATCTAAGTTCACACCTTGACGACCTGCACGGACAAGAGTGTCACCAAATTTATAGTCTATATATGCTTGCGTGATACGTGTTTGTGAGGGGTCAGCAACAACATTATATACGCCTTTATCACCGATATCACCCTTTGATAAATCCCAATAATCACCACTGCCCGCTACATTGCTAGCTTCCAGGTAAGTAGAAAGGCCATCTACACCCAATAAATCTGCATGCACACCTAACATAAGTCTATTAGTCAATGCACTTGCATTGCCTACTGCATTATCTGTATCTACAAATTCATATCTTGGGCGAATTTCACCTTTTGCTTTCACATGATTAAACAATGTAAACCCCTGTGATGTTGGTGTAGCTACAGGTGCTTTCACTACTGGCTCCACAGGAGCAATATCCCCTCCCGCCATAATCATTGTTGATGCTACTACTGAAAGTATTACGATTCTTTTCATTTTGTCTTCCTTGTTTTTTTTTATAAGTATAACAAAATAATAAATAATTTTTAATCAAAATATTGATTATTTTTAATCAATCATAACATTCAAGAAAAATGTTTATCAATATACTCCCTTGCCAACGTATCAAAATAGTCCATGCGCGCTTTGCCTTTAGGCATCGTGCTACGCAGCACTTTCATCTTTTGTAAAAATGCCCCTACAGAGTCAGGGATAACTTTTTCAAAGTAGTGACGTATCTGTTTTGCAAAGGCTGGTGACGCGCCTCCTGTAGAAAAAGCAATAGTCAAATCTTCTTTTTTTACATATGAAGGGAAAATGAAATCACAATACGCTGCATTATCCACCGAATTTACCAAAATGCTACTGCCCCTACTCTCTTCATAGATATCTTTATGCAACACTTGTGTGTCCGTAGCCACTATGACGATATCAAAACCTTTGATGTCGCCCACTTCATAAACTCTTTTGTGCAACGTTAGAGCATGTTCATCTATCATCGCTTGTGCTTCCTCATCCACCCTTAGTGCTATGACCGTTATCTCTTTAGTAAAGTCAAGAGTTTTTCAAGTTTTTCAGTTGCAATTGCCCCACCACCCACAACTAACACTTTTAAGTTTGTCATATCCATAAACATTGGGAAATATGCCATTACCCTTCTCCTAGCAATACTTCTCTTAACCCTACCACTTCCCCCACCACAATCAACGCAGGGGTAGGTAAATCTTTAGCTTGGTCATAAATAGTCTCTAATGTAGCCACAATGACTTTTTCATCAGGTAACGTGCCACGACTGATGACGGCAACAGGATACTCAGCTGGCTTGCCTATACGCATAAGTTGTATACAGATATTTTGTAGTTGGTGCAGCCCCATTAAAAAGACAATCGTCTCATCTTGTTTGAAACTGTTCCAATCAAGCTGTGCATAGCCTTTTTCAGGTGCTTCGTAGCCTGTGACCACACGAAACGAGACCGATTTGCCTCTATGGGTGAGAGGGATCTTTACCATCTCAGGCACAGCGATAGCAGAAGTAATACCAGGCACAAACTCAAACGCTATGCCTCTGCTGGCTAAAAAAAGCGCCTCTTCTCCGCCACGTCCAAAAACTACTGCATCACCACCTTTAAGACGCACGACAATTTCATGCTCACATGCTTTTTCATAAAGCAGTGCGTTTATCTCATCTTGTGGTAAGATGTGATGTCTGTTTTCTTTGCCTACATAGATACATTCACAACCCTCTTTGGTCTCTTTCAATATATCAGGATTCACCAATCTGTCATACACTATTACATCTGCTTCTTGAATAAGACGTAATGCTTTTAATGTCAATAATTCTTTATCACCAGGGCCTGCACCTGTGAGGTATACTTTTCCCACATGACACCTTTTTATTTTTTCATATTTTACCTTATAACCCACTATTAACAGCTTTTTAGATAAAATAATCCATTAAATTTAACATGTAAAACCATGTTTTGGAGCATACTGAATGAACGAAGCAAAATATATCTGGATGGATGGCACACTGACACCATGGGCAGATGCGAAGATACACATACTCACACATACACTACACTATGGTAATGCCGTATTTGAAGGTACAAGAGCCTACCAAACAGAAGATGGTCTAGCTATTTTCAAACTAGAAGAACACTGTAAACGTCTGTACAACTCTGCTAAAATTGTAGCCATTCAACCCAACATGGACTATGAGACAGTCAAACAAGCGCACATTGACCTACTCAAAGCCAATGACTTTAAAGGCAATGTTTACCTCAGACCTTTGATTTATCTAGGCTACGGACAAATGGGGATTTACCATAAAAATGTCCCTGTCAATACCAGTATCGCTGCATGGGAATGGGGGGCGTACTTGGGTGCAGATGGGATGGAAAAAGGGATTACGACTTGTACTTCTTCTATCACCAGAAACCCAAACCGTTCTACTTTTGGTAAAGCCAAAGCAGCCGCAAACTATCTCAATTCACAAATGGCAAAATATGAAGCTATCGAAAACGGATTTGATGAAGCACTGATGCTTGATGAAAATGGCTTTATTGCAGAAGGTACAGGAGAGTGTATCTTTATCGTACGTGAGGGTAAACTCATCTCTCCGCCCAATGACAATTCATTAGAATCTATCACGCAAGCCACCGTACTTGAACTGGCTTGCGATATGGGCATAGAGGTAGAAAGACGCAACATCACCAGAGACGAAATCTACATCTGTGATGAGCTTTTCCTTACAGGAACAGCCGCAGAAGTCACACCGGTACGTGCTTTTGACCATAGGGTCATTGGCAATGGAAAAAGAGGTCCAATAACCGAGAAACTACAAACAGCCTATTTTGATGTCGTCTTTGGACGTAACGAAAAATACAAACATTATCTAACATACATATAAGGAACAACTATGCCAGCAGACATGAATGACTATTTTAAAAAGAAAAGACCAAACCCCAACAACAACAGTGGCGGAGGAAACAACTTTGAAACCCCTTTAAACAATATATCAAAAGGATTTCCAGTATGGCTTATTGTCATTGCAGCTATTGCCTTTACACTCTTTGCTTTTAAACCTTTTACTATCATCAATTCCGGAGAGGTGGGTATCAAAGTCACCACAGGTAAATTTGAGAAAAAACCTCTGGGTGCAGGCTTGCATTTTTATATCCCTATTTTTCAAAAGATTATTCCGGTCAATACACGTA
>JALSSQ010000082.1 GCA_026984165.1 Sulfurovum sp. | reverse complement strand
TATCTGGCAAAAATCTATCGGTGATATATCTGTCAGAGAGCTTCGCAGCAGCGATGAGTGCTGCATCGGTGATATTTACATTATGGTGTGCCTCTAACTTATCTTTAATCCCTCTAAGGATTTGCAATGCCTCATTGATAGTGGGCTCATCTACTTTCACAGGCTGAAAACGGCGTTGTAATGCCGTGTCTTTTTCAAAGTATTTTCTATACTCTTTGAGCGTTGTAGCCCCAATGGTATGCAACTCACCACGTGCAAGCGCTGGTTTGAGGATATTGGCAGCATCATTACCACCCTCGGATGCGCCCGCTCCTACGATAGTATGTATCTCATCGATAAACAAGATGATATTGGCAGACTCTTTGACTTCATCTATGACCGCTTTGAGTCTGTCTTCAAACTCTCCTCTGTATTTTGCACCTGCAATGAGTCTGTTCATATCGAGGCTCATCACACGCATATTTTGCAGACTCAATGGTACTTCTTTATTGACAATACGCTGTGCTAGTCCCTCGACGATGGCGGTTTTACCTGTGCCCGGTTCACCGATGAGTATCGGGTTGTTTTTGGTTTTACGAATGAGGATTTGCATCATGCGCTGTACCTCTTCATCTCGTCCTATCACGGGGTCTAGCTTGCCATCAAGTGCTTTTTGGTTCAAATCATCTGCATACTGTGCCAAGGCTTCAAGGGTCTCATCGCCAGATTGTGAATCGATCTGCTTTCCCCCTCTTATACTCTCAAGTGTCTTTTTAAACTCAGAAATATCTACATATTTACCAAGGGTATCTTTCATAAAACTCTCATCTGCATTGGCTAGCAGCCACGCATCTACAGCAAGGTACTGATCACCATTTGCTGCCATCACCCCTTGGGCATTTTGCAGGGTACGTACGAGATTTTGCCCAAGTTTGATACTCTCTTTTGTTACGCTAGAGACCTGTGGCAGCTTGTTTGCCAAAGATTTTGTCTCCAGCTCTATGGCAGCCTTGTCTGCATTCATTTTATTGAGTGCTTGATGTAAGATGCTTCCAGAGTTGGTAAGCAGTGCCCAGACAAGATGTATAGGCTCTACCTCTTGATTTTTGTTATGCAAGGCGAGTGAAACAGCTGATTCGATAGTCCCTTGCATTTGGTTGGTTAATTGCTCTAAGATATTCATAGAATACCCCCTTTGTTTTCAAATTCTAGGATTATTATACAACATTGAGTCACTTATTGTCAAGTTTATTTAGTAATTTTACATAAATTCATAAAATATTTAAAAGAGTTATGAAGCTTCTACTTATAATAGATATATTTGAGCCAGAATAAATAACCGTTAACCTTCCCAAGATATAGTATATAAAAGCAACTTTTTAGATGTTTTTAACTAGAATTATATACCAATTTGGAGCATAACATTATCATGATTAGAAAAAGTAAAAAAATTATATTTGCAGGACTTAGTTCTACTATAGCAGCGGCATATCTTATGGGTTCATTTGCACAGGCAAAAGAAAATACCAATAATCAGACCCATGTAAAATCTACGGCAAAAGAAAAACTTGAAGCCTACATTAAATTTACACAGATACTTAATGTCATCGAAAGTCAATATGTTGATGAAGTGAATGCCACTACACTTGTAGATAAGGCACTTAAAGGGCTCATGGCAAATCTCGATGCACATTCCACCTTTATGGATAGTAAATCTTATAAAGATTTATCGGTACAAACCAAGGGAGAATTTGGTGGACTTGGTATTTCTATCGGTATGAAAGATGGAGCATTAACTGTGATTGCTCCACTTGATGGTACCCCAGCATTTAAAGCAGGTATAAAAGCAGGTGATATCATTTTAAAGATAGATGATAAAGCAACAATAGGTATGAATATTGATGAATCTGTAAAACTTATGAGAGGAAAACCCAATACAGATGTTACACTTACTATCATTAGAAAAAAAGAGTTAAAACCACTTAAAATAAAAATTACGAGAGATATTATCAAGATACAATCTGTTTATACAAAAATCATAGATGATGATATTTTATATTTATATATAACCTCTTTTGACCAAAAAGTAGTCGAAAATGTTAAAAAAGCTATCAATGCACACAAAAAGACCAAAGGTATCATACTAGATCTTAGAAATAATCCTGGTGGATTGCTTGACCAAGCCATAGGCGTAGTGGACATGTTTGTGAAAGATGGTGTTATTGTGAGTCAAAAAGGAAAAGTAAAAAATGAAAATGTAAGTTATTTTGCTCATGAAAGAAACAGTGATACACAAACACCTATTGTCACACTTGTCAATGGTGGTTCAGCTTCGGCATCTGAGATTGTTTCTGGTGCATTACAGGACTTTAATCGTTCAGTCATTGTAGGAGAGCCAACATTTGGTAAAGGATCTGTACAGGTTGTCATGCCCATAGGTAAAACAGAAGCATTAAAACTGACTGTAGCAAGATATTATCTACCAAGTGGGCGTACTATTCAAAATGTAGGTGTCACACCAGATATTACTGTGCATTTAGGTAAAATTGAATTTAAAGAAGATCCTGTTTTACTTAAAGAGAGAGATCTTAAAAAGCATCTTCAAGGAGAACTTGCAAAATTAGATGCCAATACAACAAAAACACACGAAAATAATAGTTCAGAAAACAATGATACAAAAGCAAATAAAATGGTTATTACAGAAGAAGAACTCTACAAGGATGCACAACTTAAATCAGCAGTTGATATATTAAAAGCACTAATTATTACAAAAAAAGGACACAAATAATGACGAAAAGTCAGGCTATGAAAAAAGATCTTGTATATGAAGGTAAAGCAAAGAAAATTTGGTCAACTGAAGATGAAGGTCTTTATATTTCTGAATTTAAAGATGATCTTACGGCATTTAATGGAGAAAAAAAATCATCAGAGGCTGGAAAAGGTGCATTAAATAACAAAATTACAACAGAACTTTTTCAATATTTGAAGAAAAAAGGAATTCCTTCCCACTTTGTTGAGATGCTTGATGATAATCACATGTTGCATAAAAAAGCGGATGTTATTCTTATTGAAGTGATTGTAAGAAATATTGCTACAGGCTCTTTGAGTCGTAATTTAGCCATAAAAGATGGTACAGTACTCCCTTTTACTTTGGTAGAGTTTGACTATAAAAATGATGAACTGGGTGATCCAAAACTCAATGATCAACATTGTCTTATTCTCAATCTTGTGAATAATCAATCTGAACTTGAATACATTCGCTATATGGCACGTAGAATTAATGATTTACTCAAAGAATTTTATGCCAAAAGGAATCTTACACTCGTAGATTTCAAACTTGAATTTGGAAGAGATATTGATGGTAATATTATACTGATTGATGAACTCAGTCCAGACAACTTTAGACTTTGGGATTCCCAAAGTGGGGAGAGTATGGATAAAGACAGATTTCGACAAGGTTTAGGTGGACTTAAAGTGGCTTACGAAGAAGTATTAAATAGAATATTAGGACATAAATAATGAGAGCAATTGTAAACGTATTTTTAAAAGATGGCGTACTTGACCCACAAGGTAAGGCAGCTCACCATGCGCTGGACTCTTTAGGCTTTGATGGCGTAGCAGATGTACGTATCGGGAAACAAATCATTATCCAACTTGATACTGAAGATAAAGCAAAAGCTGAGGCTGAAGTCAAAGAGATGTGTGAGACATTGCTTGCCAATACAGTCATTGAAGACTATACGATAGAGATAAATTGACATGAAAGTAGCAGTATTAAGATTCCCAGGGACAAACTGTGAGTTTGATACCCAGTATGCCTTTGAAAAATTAGGTCA
>JALSSQ010000081.1 GCA_026984165.1 Sulfurovum sp. | reverse complement strand
GTGCATCTTCGACACTTTCAAACTGCACACACCAGTCATCAAACACTTTATTGAAGTGTGTTAAATCTTCATCTAAAAAACCACCAGCGATTGATTGTAAGGCAAAAATTTCCATATGTATGTTCCTGTACTTTAAAGGTTAAATAGTAGCATACTTCTTTTTTGATGTATATATTTTTGTTATGCTGTAGGTTTTATTTTGAAGGTTTGTTGTGTGACAGAGGGGAAATGTGCATTCTGTAGCTAAAGCTACAGAACAAAAGAAGATAAACAGATGCCGTTATCCGAACATCTTTCCAAGCATATCCATGGCTCCTTTAGCTCCACCAACCTGTGCAAGCAAATCATCTACCATTGAATTTTCACCTGATGTTGCCTGATCGACAACTTGAGGTAGTGCATCAGCCAACGCGCCTTTGGCACTATCGACAGACAGTCCCAAATTTGAAGCAAACTCAGAGATTTTATCTGAGCCCAACAAATCTGTAATTTGATCTGGAGAGATAGCAGCATTTTCACCATTTCCTAACCATGATCCTACAATTTCGCCTAGTCCATTTTGTGCAAGCCCACCTACAAGCGAACTCAAATCAAGCCCTCCTTCATTGTTACCAAGCAGTCCACCTAAAGCATTAGCTATATCGCCAATATCTAGCCCTGTTGTTGCATCATCACTGTTACCTTGTATCACTGAAGCACCCATTTTGAGTAAATCCATTAATTCCATATTCTTTTCCTTTTAACTAATAAGATACTGTAGTATATCAAAAAAAGTTTATGAAAGTTTAATAGCGTCATCAAGTAAGACTATCTCTTTTTTTTCTATCAGTTCGGTAAGTGTTCGCTTAAAATTCTTTTTACTCATCTTAAAGACTTTTTTAATCTCTTCTGCATCACTTTTATAAGTAAATGGCAACGTACCCCCTGCTTCTTTAAGTAACTGCAATACAGTGCCTTGTGCTTCGTCTATTTTGGCTTTGATGCCTATGGGTTGCAAAGCCAAATCTAATTTAAAATCTTTACGTACATTTTTTACATACACTTCTCGTTTATCGCCTATATGTAACTCTTCAAAAACTTCATTGTTAAAAAGCATCCCTTCATATTGGTTGTCGGCAACCACCTTATATCCTAAAGGTGTCTTCGCTAAAACGATGGCTTCTAGTACCTTGTTTTGATGGAGCCCTTTCATGTCACGGTTAAAGTATTTACCTATTTTTTGTGTGCCATACAGCCTACCTGTCTGCGCATCCAAACAGACGCGTAAAAGATACTTTTTGCCTATATGAAAATGTTCTTTTTGTTGTGAAAGTGGCACAAAAAGGTCTTTAGGCAACCCCCAGTTCACAAAGGCCCCAAACTGTTTATAGTCCACCACCGTAAAAAACCCATACTCTCCAAGTTTGGCATAAGGCATTTTAGTGGTAGCTACTGGTCTGTCTTCAGAATCAGTATAGACAAATACATCGATAAGTGACCCCATAGGCATCTCATCTTCCATGATGTAAACATTGGGCAAAAGTACTTCGCTCTCATCTTTTGCTTCGAGGAAATATCCATAATCTGTGTCACGCATGATTTCAAGTGTGTTGATTTCTCCTATTTTGAGAGTAAGGTTTTTTGATTTCTCTGAAGTGGGTAACATCTGTAATTCCGTTGTATCATAAATTCTGTGATGCACTCACATTTGATATGTAACATTATAGCTAAATTTTTTTGGATATAATGCCTGTAAAATTATAAGAACTCTTCTAAAGGACTAAAATGATTCCTAGCATATTTACAAAAACTTCAACAACCAAAAGTGGTAAAAAAGTTACCCATCTTGCATGGTGGGTGACACTCATACTTTCATTGGCTTTAGCATTGGGTACTTGGAACCCGACTGGACATCACTTTATTCACTACATCTCTAGTGTAGATGACCTGTTTTCTGGTTTCAAACCTTTTGGTATCCTCATCATGTTGGCACTTTGGTTGCTCGCAATTAAGTCTATTTTTCAAAGTCTTGGCTTTTTTGGAGCTACAATTACTGCTATTATCATCGGTGCATTTATCTGGGGATTACAACAATACAACATCATCAATGTGACAGAGTTTGAACAAGCAGGATGGGCAGCGACTATTGGTATTGGCATACTAATATGGTTTGGGCTCAATGCTTCTATTGTCTGGAAAAAACTTACAGGTGTTTACACAACAGATGCTACTTCTGAAGATCTTTAATGCAATATGCGCAGACGATACAAAGCCCTTTTAGCCATAGTAATACCTACCGCTATCGTCTATACACTTAAGTTCACCCACCATGCCTCGTATGAGTGGATTATGGGTTATATGTTTGCTGTAGCACTTGTGTTTAAAGCAAGTATCCTCTCGCTTTGGTTTGCCTCTAAGCTGAAAATCATTGCTTTCTTGAAAGGGCTTACCTTTTTTCAAGGTTTGCTTTTACTACTCAAACGCTGGTTTTTAGACAATGTTTTAACACAGTGGTTTAAGCGTAACATCATAGACCATCTTACTGATGCACTTGAGGAGATAAAAGAGTATTACATCCACCTCAACCTCAAAGCCAAACTCAAAAACATTGTGAGCATTCTTCTTGGGCTTATACTTGTTGTGCTTATCGCGCAATGGTTAGGGTATTTGGACAAGCTTCTTTTCTTCACACAGGTGAAGATGCTAGCCTCCGCACTCTTTGAAGGTTTGCTTACCTTTAGCACCAAAGTCACCTCATCTATACTTACTTGGTTTGCCAGCTCATGGCTGGCACCCATCATCGAAGTCTTTGCTCTGTCTTACTTTTTAACACTGCTTGAAAAATGGTTTGGGGCAAATAACCCTCTCTCTCGATTTTTTAACTTTATAGGCGACAAACTCAACCAAGTACTCTACTATCTGGGTCTGCTAAAAACAAAACACATAGACCCAATGGTACAGTGTAAAGTCATAGACAACTCTAAAAAAGCAAACAACAAGCTCAAACATATGATAAAAAACAAAAAAATACATGAAGAGTACCGCTACTTTGAGCGCTTTGAAAATATCATTATGCAAGGGCATATCGATGCCTATCACTCGTTTAAGGGGATGGAGAAGATTAGCGACAAAAAAGAACTCTACTCTCTTATTAACCAAAAGACCAATGACAACATAGACATCGTTGCCTATGTCTCTCGTAACCATTTGGGATTACTGCTAGAAGAAGAAGTGGAAGATACATTTTACCATGATATATTTTTGCTTGAAGGCTTCGCTAGCCACCAAGAGCATGGAGTCAAAGTCTATGATGAAAATCCTAAACATATAGATCATACAGATTTCTGGGTACTCAATACCTCTAAATATCCTGTTGTCATAGGCTCCAAAAGTAATAACTTTGAGGAAGAATGTATCTTGCCACATGGATTAAAACTGATCAAAACAGACAAAGCATTTTCTTATGAAAGTGGCGATGTCTATTGTGAGTATGAAGGCGTGAGAGTATCTGTTACAGCCATAGAGAAAAACTAATACGTTACTTCAAACTCACTCGTAAAGAGATACTGCTCTTTTGCTTTTAACGTAATAGTGTATTCTCTTACAAAAGCATTTTTCTTCTTTACTGAACAGTTATCTTTACAGCTTGTTTTTGCAGAAATATGTTCACCATACGTAGGAATAGCCTCTTTTATTTTCAAAACCAAAGGCTCTATGCCTTGATTGCGTATATTATAGGTAGTTTCAACATTACGATAGCCCTTTTTTGCTACAAACTTTGTAATACTTTTTTCTCCCACTGCATCAAACAGTGTCCCTATAGTGAGTGTTACATT
>JALSSQ010000080.1 GCA_026984165.1 Sulfurovum sp. | reverse complement strand
AGCTCTTAGAATCCACACTTATGAGTGAAGATGAAGGGGTGTTAGACGAGCAAGAATCAGATGTGATAGAAAACATATTGAAACTTGATTCTATTAAAATTGAAGAGATTTTAACACCACGTACCGTTGTTTTTGCCCTTGATGGCAGTAGAAGTCTTGCAGACATTGTAAAAAACGAACCTGCGATTTTTAAATTTTCTCGTGTACCTGTCTTTAAAGAAAGTATAGAAAATATTACAGGTATGGTAATGACAAAGAAAATCTTTAAATATGCCTTGCAAGATGACTCTGTGACATTGGCAAGTATTCAAAAAGATATCTACAAGATAAACGAAAACATTCCCGTCTCCATGGCACTGGATTTGTTCATTAAGAAGAAAGAGCATATGTTCTTGGTACAAGACTCTTATGATCAAACAGAGGGGATTGTGACACTGGAAGATTGTGTGGAGACGATACTTGGTGTGGAAATCATGGATGAGAGTGATTCTCATGCAGATATGCGTGAAGTAGCCAAACAGAAGATGAAGTTAAAGCGTCGTCTTGGAAAGTCAGATTTAAATTTAGATTGATGTCATTTGCTACATTAGGATTAGACGAAAACATACTCAAGGCACTTAAAGATAAGGGCTACACCTCTGCTACACCCATACAAAAAGCACTTATACCTGCGATATTTACGCATCGTGACATCATAGCTGGTGCACAGACAGGTACAGGAAAGACGGCTGGATTTGTTTTGCCTATACTTCAAGAACTTTCTCAAAAATATGTGCAGGGGCAGCACTATCCAAAGGCTCTCATCATCGTGCCTACACGTGAACTTGCTAAACAGCTACAGGCTTCTGTGGAGGCGTATGGGAAACATCTGCCACTAAAGAGTATGGTCTTGTATGGTGGAGCCAACCTTGCAGCGCAAGCCAAGAGGCTTAAAGCAGGGGTGGACATCATCGTGGCTACGTCTGGGAGACTTTTAGAGCATATACATCAAAAAAATGTGAATTTAGACTCTGTAAACTACCTTGTACTCGATGAAGCTGATACCATTTTGGATATGGGCTTTGTACATGAAGTAAGTAAGATACTTTCATGTTTACCTACACGTCGTCAAAACATACTCATCTCTGCCACACTCTCTGGCTCTGTAAAGCGTTTAGCTGAGCAGATACTCTTTAAGCCTAAGCGTATAGAGCTTCATAGCATGGGAAGTTCGGCAGACAGTGTGGAGCAAACTGTTTATCTTGTAGAGAAAGAGAAGAAAACAGAACTGCTCTCCTACCTTATAGGCTCACGGAACTACCAACAAGTACTGGTTTTTGTGCGTAAAAAAGAGTTGGCAGATGAAGTATGTGCAGAACTCAATCTCTCTGGACTTAAAACGGTAGCTATTCATGGAGATAAAAGTTCAGGGGAACGTAGCCGAGCTTTAGAAGGTTTTAAAGAGGGTAAGATACGTGTACTTGTGGCTACAGACATTGCCGCACGTGGATTGGATATACCTAACTTAAATGTGGTGATGAACTACGATATCCCCCACGTTACTGCTGATCACATACATCGCATAGGACGCACAGGCAGAGCAGGGGCTAGAGGGCTTGCTATAACGCTTATTTCACCTACAGAGATGGTGGCACTCAAAGATGTAGAGAAGCTTATGGGAAAAGCCATACCGCAAGAGAAACTAGAGGGCTACGTACCCAAAGAGCTACTAGCACAAAAGGGTGCACGAAAAAACCCAAAAGAGCATAAAAAGGCAGAGGGTGCCTTTGGTAAAAAGAAGAAAAAGTCAACGACATTTTCAAGTACAAAAAAACGTAAAACAACCAAGCGTGACGGCTTTAAAGTCTATGATGCTGCTAAGCCTAAGGATGATAAAAAAACCAAGAGTAAGAAACGTGGCAGAGGGCGCAAATAGTTACTTCTCCTGCTTCATGCTCTCTTTGAGGGAGAATTTGCCTATTTCTTCTAAAAAGGTAGTGGCATAAGCGCCTTTGGGTAGGTAAAACTCGACGGTGAGCCTCTTCGTGTCTGGGTTATATTTCGTCTCAACATTTTTTGGCCATATCCATGCAAAACGTCTGTTGCCTTTGAGCGTGTAGAGCTCATCGTCATCATAGGCTTCTTCTAAGTAACGTGCATCACTTTGTGCTCTTAGTGCTTTGTCTCCACAGAGTAGTCCTGTGGGGCTTACTTTTTGTTGTGCAAAGTGTTGGGCAGATACCTGCATCTCTTTGACATAACTTGGTTTTCCGTATGGGTAAGGCATAAGCACATCGCCTATAAAAAGTTTAAAAAACTGTTTTTGTTGGGCTAAAACTTTTACAAGCTCTAGTGGATACTGTAGCTTTTTGGCAGCACTCTGGGGATTGTTTGAAGCGATGATAGCAGAGAGTTTTACACGTTGTCCTAGCCATTTGTTATAAAGATAACTTTGGTAGGCTGAGACGAGAAGTTTCTCTTTGCTCCCTTTGAGACGTTTGCCAGAATGGGCTATCTCTTTGCCTTGCAGGTAAGAAAGGCTGTCTTCACCGAAGCGTTGATAACCGTAGTAGTTGGGGATACCCTCTTTTTGCATTTTCTTGGCAGTGGTGTTAAAAAATTTGGCATCTTTTTCATTCATATTATGAAGTACGATGGAGAAGCTGTTTCCTTTGAGATGTCCTATTTTGAGGGGTGCTTTGTTGTAGGTACGTTCGAGTATCTCTATACGTTCAGTAGTGAGGTTTTTGTCCAGTTGGCTTTTGGCTTGTTTGGGTATGGAGATGTATTGTATGGTGGTAGCACTCTTGTCTTTAAGCCCTGCGTAACCTATCTCACGTTCAGTAAGACCAGTAGCTTTGGCAAGAACAGTGATGAGCTTCCATGTACTCATGTCTGTTTTTTTGATTTTGAGTATGAGGAAGTTTCCTGTACCAGAAAAGGTGTATAGCGGTATCTCCTCTACAAAAAAGCGCTCAACAGTTTGTTTAAAATCAAAGGAGAGTGGGGTATGGGTGTATGCGTATGTTTTTATATGGTTCATGACGCCATTATAGCAGAGTTTGCATAGGCGATAGCCTATACAAAGGTATTATTTGATTAAGAAAGAGATTTTTGCATTAATTCTATATTTAGTAATTTTATCACCATTAACTTTTGCTGACATATTGGTAATATTGATACTTTTAATATTTTTAATACTTTTACTTGCAGATTTTACTGCACCCTGTGCAGCATCTTCCCAAGATGTATCTGACTGAGCTAATACTTCTATCACTTTTACAACTTTTGACATATTTTTTCCTTTTAAATTAAGATAATTAATTGTAGCAAGATTTTCCTTAACCACATTTTCCTGGGGCACATTTCATGCCGTTAAACTTGCCTGTAAGTGTTCCATTACTATCGATACCTTCTGTATGCATTTTGTCCATCATAGCTTTCATCGCAGCAGGATGAGCAATAAATTTATATCCTTTGTAGAGGGTAAAAATACCATAGACAATAACAAGCAGTGCGGAAAGTTTCATCATAGAATCTCTTAGATTTCCTTTTTGAAGAAATTTGGTAATGAATCCTAAGAAAAAAAGTGCAGGGATAGTCGCCAAGCCGAAAGTAGCCATAACCAATGCACCACCTAAAGGTGTGGCAGTACTCGCAGCAAAAATCGCAAATGAGTAGACAAGCCCACATGGGATAATGCCATTAAGTACCCCCAAAAGATAAAAACTAATATAATTTTTACTTGTGATGAGTTGTTTAAAGCTATGTTGATACCAACTATATTTGGAAACAGACCATTCTGCAGAGTTTAGGAATTTTAAATTACCAAGCAAAGATAGTCCT